>NZ_JADBGG010000005.1 GCF_014873765.1 Desulfomicrobium macestii
ACCGTAGGGGCGGCCCTGCGTGGCCGCCCTTCTTCGCCCTGCGTGACCACCCTGGCACCCCAGGTCCTGAAATCGGACCGGGGCGGAACGAAGAGGGCAGGCACGCAGGCCTGCCCCTACGCCAATCGAACGTCATGATTTACCCATTTCCAACAATCCACACACCGTAGGGGCGGCCCTGCGTGGCCGCCCTTCTTCGCCCTGCGTGGGCACCCTTCTTCGCCCTACGTGGCCACCCTGGCACCCCAGGTCCTGAAATCGGACAGGGGCGGAACGAAGAGGGCAGGCACGCAGGCCTGCCCCTACAACGATCAAACGCCACGGTTTACCCATTTCCAACAATCCACACACCGTAGGGGCGGCCCTGCGTGGCCGCCTTTCTTCTGCCCTACGTGGCCGCCCCTGCACCCCAGGTCCTGAAATCGGACAGGGGCGGAACGAAGAGGGCAGGCACGCAGGCCTGCCCCTACAACGTGTCGTCTTGGCAAACACACCGCACCCACACAACGTATCGCATTGCAAAACACCTCGCGCCACCACGCAACGATTTTCCAATTTTGCAAATCACCGCCAAAAACAAGACAAGCGCCCCTCTCTTTGCTAGGTTCCGCGCAGTCAAACACCATGTCGCGGAGGAACACCCATGCCCGAATTTCCCATCTTCAACTGCAAGAATTCCGACGATGTCGTCAAAGCCGTGCGTGAACACAGGATCGAATTGGTCCAGTTCTGGTTCGTGGATGTGCTTGGAACCTTGAAAAGCTTCCAGGTCCTGCCCGGCGAACTGGAGGCGGCCTTCGAGGAGGGCATGGGTTTCGACGGCTCCTCCCTGGAAGGATTTTGCAGAATTGAAGAAAGCGACATGATCGCCATCCCGGACCCGGCTACCTTTCAGCTGGTCACCTGGCGGCAGACAGCCGCACCCATCGCGCGCATGTTCTGCGACATCCTGGAACCAAACGGCACCCCCTTTGCCGGAGACAGCCGTCATTGCCTGAAACGGAACCTGCAGGCCGCGGCGAGCAAGGGCTATTCCTTCTATGTCGGCCCGGAACTGGAATTCTTTCTGTTCGAGAGCTCGACGTCTCCCAAGCCTCTCGACGCGGGCGGCTATTTCGACGCCCCGCCCCTGGATCTGGCCGGGGACATCCGCCGCGAGATCATATCCTGCCTGCGTTCCATGGGCATTCCCGTTGAATACGGGCATCACGAGGTCGCGCCCAGCCAGCACGAACTGGCCCTGCGCTACGCCGACGCCCTCAAGATGGCGGACACGGCCATCACCTACCGCGTGGTGGTCAAGGAAATCGCGCGCCAGAACGGTTGCTACGCCTCCTTCATGCCAAAGCCTCTATACGGCGAAAACGGCAGCGGCATGCACGTGCATCAGTCACTGTTCAAAAACGGACGCAATCTTTTCTACGATGCCGACGGAGATCATCACCTGAGCCGTGAGGCCAAGGCCTATATCGCGGGACTGCTCACGCACTGCAGGGAGTTCACGGCCATCACCAACCAGTGGGTCAACTCCTACAAGCGCCTCGTGCCCGGCTTCGAGGCCCCGACCAACATCGCATGGGCCCGGCGCAACCGCTCCACTCTGGTCCGCGTGCCCATGTACAAGCCCGGCAAGGAAGCCGCCACCCGTGTGGAGCTGCGATCTCCGGACCCGGCCTGCAACCCGTACCTGACCTTTGCCTGCATGCTCGCCGCCGGTCTCAAGGGCATCGAGGAAAACTACACGCTGCCGGCGCCCGTGGAAGAGGACATCTACGTCATGACGGCGGGCCAGCGCAGGGACCGCGGCATCGGCAGCCTCCCCGGCAGCCTGGAGACGGCCCTCGAGGCCCTGGAAGGCAGCACCCTGATCCGCGAAGCCCTGGGCGAGCACATCTTCACCAAGTTCGTGGAAAACAAACACATCGAATGGGATCAGTACCGCTCGCAGGTGACGAATTACGAGTTGGAAAAGTACTTACCTCGCTTGTAAGAAAATGGGTCCTATAGGTCATATACGACCTATAGGACCCATAGTAAGAATGCTGCGCCATGACGCAGCACTTTATTTCCAAACACGGCGCCTACGAAGAGCTTCTTTCCTACCGCAAGGCTGTCATTGTCTATGACGGCACGGTGTGCTTCTGTGAGCGGTTCATGCACAGGCGGGACCGCACCGTGGACCAGATGGTCCAAGCGGCGCGGTCGGGCAAGCAGAACATCATCGAAGGCTGCATGGCCTCGGCGACTTCGAAGAAAAGCGAGATCAAGCTGATCAATGTTGCCCGCGCCAGCCTGGAAGAACTGCTCGAAGACTACCGCGACTACTTGCGCATACGCGGACAAACGCTCTGGCATAAGTCCAGCGAACAGGCCCTGTACGTCCGCAAACTCGGCAGCCAAAAAAATACGTCCTATGAGACCTATAGGTCCTATATTCAAACCCGCCCGCCCGAAACCGTCGCCAACATCCTCGTCTGCCTCATCCACCAGACCAACTACCTGCTCGACCGCCAAATCAGGCAGCTCGAAAAAGCCTTCGTCGAAGACGGGGGCCTGTCCGAACGCATGACCCGCGCCCGTCTCAAGAACCGCATTGGCCAATCCGAAAACGGCTTTTAACCCGTCCTGCGGACCAAATGGTCCGACCTTTTCCCTCTTTTTCCACCAACCGGGTTGACACCTGAGCCTTACTTGGGCAGAAAGGTCCTACCATTTGCGAGTAAAAAGCTCTTCAACGCCATTTTTTACCCGTTTTTGCGCAAAATATCACCAAAAGGTACTACCAATGACCACCTCTGAACCCCTCTTCTTTCCGGCCAAGGCCGGACGCGCCAGCGAAGACGTCGCTTTGCAGATCGAAGCTGCCATCCTGGCCGGGCGACTGGCGCCCGAAGAGCGCCTGCCCAGCGAACGCGAGATGCAGCAACAGTTCGGCACCGGACGCGGCGCAATCCGCGAGGCCCTGCGGGCGCTCAAGCAAAAAGGGCTCCTGGACATCCGCAAGGGAGTCAAGGGCGGAGCCTATGTGTGCAAGGTCGGCATGGTCAGCATCGGGGAGTCCTTGGCCCTCTTTCTCAAGCAGCACGATGTCGCGCCTTCGGCCCTCATCGAATTTCGCGAGAGCGTGGATCAGACCCTGGTCCTGCTGGCCATTGCCCGGGGCTCGGCCGAAGCCAAGCGGACCCTGGTGGCCATGGCCGAAGAGTTCGAGGCCTGCCTGCGGCAGGACGAGCACGACGCCGACAGGATCGGGCATCTGGACCGGGACCTGAACCTGACTCTGGCCGGCATGGCCGCCAACCCGATTTTCGAGTGGATCATGCAGGCGCTGCAACGCGGCTTCAGCTCCCATGACTACACCCTTTACGACACGCCAATGTACCGCGAGCGCACCGCCGCCAACTGGGCCGAGACCGCCCGCGCCATTGCTGAAAACGACCCCCTGCGCGCCAGAAGCCTCATCGGCTACCATTACGCGATGCTCAGGTCCTGCCTGAACGAGCGCGCAGCGGCGTCTTCCTCCCCCCGTGTTTCGCCCGACGATTCCTAAAGCGGGGCAACCCTCATCTTATAAGGATATTACATGAAGTTCTATGATTACATCATTGTCGGTGGCGGTTCCGCCGGCAGCGTCCTGGCCAACCGTTTGAGCGCCAATCCCAAAACCAGCGTCCTGGTCCTCGAAGCGGGCCTGCCCGACTTTCGCCTTGATTTCCGCATCCACATGCCCGCTGCCCTGACCTATCCCCTGGCCGGAAAGACCTACAACTGGTGGTACGAATCCGAGCCGGAACCGCACATGCACAACCGGCGCATCTATCAGCCGCGCGGCAAGGTGCTCGGCGGGTCAAGCTGCATCAACGGCATGATCCACATTCGCGGCAATGCCATGGACTTCGAAAAATGGGCGCGCGAAAAGGGCCTTGAGAACTGGGATTACGCCCGCTGCCTGCCCTACTTCAAGCGCTTCGAATACCGGCTCAAGGGCACGGACGAATATCAGGGCGGCGCGGGCCCCCTGTATCTGACCAGCCCGGATTGCGACAACCCGCTCTTCGACGCCTTTTTCCAGGCCGTGCAGGAAGCCGGGTATCCTCTGACCGACGTCAATGGCTACCAGCAGGAAGGCTTCGGCAAGTTCGACCGCACCACCTATCGCGGCCGACGCTGGAACGCCGCCAGGGCCTACGTCCATCCCGTCAAGAGCAGGCGCAATCTGACCGTCAAGTGCAAGGCCACGGCCCATCGCATCCTCTTTGAAGGCACCCGCGCCGTGGGCGTCGAATACGAGCGCCTGGGCCGCATGCACCGCGTCAACGGCGGTGAGATCATCAGCTGCGGCGGGGCCATCAATTCCCCGCAGCTCCTGCAGCTCTCCGGCATCGGCAACGGGGCTCAGCTGCGCGAACTGGGCATCCCCGTGGTCCACGACCTGCCCGGCGTTGGCGAGAACCTGCAGGACCACCTGGAGCTCTATGTGCAGTACGCCTGCACCAAGCCCGTCAGCATGTTCCCGGCCCTCCAGTGGTGGAATCAACCCTGGATCGGCCTGAAATGGCTCTTCGGCCAGACCGGCGAGGCGGCCACCAACCATTTCGAGGCCGGCGGCTTCATTCGCGGCAACGATCAGGTCGAATACCCGAACATCCAGTATCACTTCCTGCCCATCGCCATCCGCTACGACGGCTCATCTCCCAACGAGGGCCATGGCTATCAGGTTCACGTCGGACCCATGAACACCGACGTGCGCGGCCGTGTGAAGATCAAAAGCGCTGATCCCAAGGAATACCCGTCCATCCTGTTCAACTACCTGTCCACGGAACAGGAGCGCAAAGACTGGGTCGACGCCATCCGCCTGACCCGCAAGATCATGACCCAGCCCGCCTTCGACAGCTTGCGCGGACGGGAACTGGCTCCGGGCGAGGACGTACAGACCGACGAGGAGATCCTCGATTTCGTGGCCCGCGAAGGCGAGAGCGCCTATCATCCGAGCTGCACCTGCAAGATGGGCTACGATGACATGGCCGTGGTCGACAACGAGCTGCGCGTACATGGCGTGCAGGGACTGCGCGTGGTCGACGCCTCAATCATGCCCTACGTGACCAACGGCAACATTTACGCCCCGGTGATGATGATCGCCGAGAAGGCGGCGGACATGATCCTCGGCAACACGCCGCTGGCGCCCGACACCGCCCCCTTCTACCGCCACGGAGGCAAGGCCTCGGCCAAGGAGAAGAAATGACCGAAAAAATGATGCACATAGACGGCCTCTGGACCCGCGCCCAATCGACGACCACACGGGACATCATCAACCCTTTCGACCAGGGCGTCATCGCGACCGTCTCGGAAGGGGGGCGCGCGGATGCCCGTGACGCCATCGATGCGGCGCGGCGCGCCTTCGACCGTGGCCCGTGGTCGAGGACCACCGGACCGGAGCGCGGGCGCAAGCTGCTGCTCCTGGCGGACCTGATCGAACGCGACACCGAGGAACTGGCCAGGCTTGAGACCCTGAACACGGGCAAAACCCTGGAGGAGAGCCGCTGGGACATGGCCGACATCGCGGGCATCTTCCGCTACTACTCTGGGCTTGCGGACAAGGACGGGGGCGAGGTCATCGCGTCCCCGGTCCCGGATTCCACGAGCATCGTGGTTCGCGAGCCCGTGGGGGTCTGCGGCCAGATCTCGCCCTGGAACTATCCCCTGCTGCAGGCCGCCTGGAAGCTTGCTCCGGCGCTGGCCGCCGGGTGCACCGTGGTCATGAAGCCAAGTGAAATCACGCCCCTGACCAGCATAAAAGTCACCGAACTGTGCGCGGAGGCCGGATTTCCGGAGGGCGTGGTCAATCTGGTTCTCGGGCCCGGCGCCACGGTGGGCGCGGAACTGGCCGAGAACCCCGATGTGGACCTCATCTCCTTCACCGGCGGCATCGAGACCGGCAAGACCATCATGCGCGCGGCGGCGGCAAACGTGAAAAAGGTCGCCCTTGAGCTTGGCGGCAAGAATCCGAACATCATCTTCGACGACGCCGACTTCGACACGGCCCTGGACTACATTCTGAACGGCGTGTTCTTCCACGCCGGACAGATCTGTTCCGCCGGAGCCCGAGTCATGCTGCAGGAGGGCATCCACGACCGCATGGTTGAGGCCCTTGCAGACCGCATGGCCAAGATCCGCTTGGGAGACGGCATGACGGACGGCACCCAGATGGGGCCGCTCATCTCGGCCGCGCACCGCGACAAGGTGGAAAGCTATATCGGCATCGCCCGCGAGGAAGGGGCCCGGCTGAGGCTGGGCGGAAAGCGTCCGGCCGATCCGGCCCTGGCCAATGGCTTTTTCGTGGAACCGACCCTGTTCACGGAGTGCGCAAACGACATGCGCATCGTGCAGGAGGAGGTCTTCGGACCGGTCATCACCGTGGAGCGCTTCAGCACCGAAGACGAGGCCCTTGCCCGGGCCAACAACACCATCTACGGCCTGTCCGCCGGATTCTGGACCCGCGACCCCGACCGTATGCGGCGCATGTCGGCGGGCCTGCGCTTCGGCACGGTCTGGGTCAACGACTTCAACGTCTATTTCACCCAAGCGCCCTGGGGCGGATACAAGCAGTCCGGCCTGGGCCGGGAGCTCGGCCGCATGGGCCTTGAGGAATACACGGAAGTCAAACACATTTTCCAGAACCACAACGCACGCCCGATCCGCTGGTTCGGCGTGTAGCACGCAGGGCCGGGATGTCCCGGCCCCGCATCAGCGACCCTTTCATCTCAACAAGGGAGTATCCATGACCATCGCCACACTCAAAAAAACCATCCCCGTCCTTGTCCTGCTTCTGGCCCTCTTCACCGCCCCGGCTCAGGCGAGTCGCGACGATGTACGCATCACCAGCGTCGGCTGGACCGACGTCACCGTTACCAGCGAACTGGCCGTGGCCATCCTGCAGAGCCTCGGCTACTCCTCCTCCAACATGATGACATCCCTGCCCATCTGCTATCAGGCCCTGGCCACCGGCGAAGCCGACGTGTTCCTTGGCAACTGGATGCCGTCCATGGAAAGCGTGGCCCGGCCGCATTTCGACTCCGGCAACGTGATCCAGCTCGTGCCGAACATGACCGGGGCGAAATACACCCTGGCCGCTCCGGCCTATGTCGTGGACGGAGGAATCAAGGATTTCAAGGACATCGCCAAATACGGCGACAAACTGGAATGGAAGATCTACGGCATCGAGGAAGGAAACGACGGCAACGACATCATCCAGTCCATGATCGACACGAACATGTTCGGCCTTGGCAAGTTCGAGCTGGTCGCATCCAGTGAATCCGGCATGCTGGCGCAGGTGCAGTCCTTCATGCGCGAAAAGAAATGGATCATTTTTCTGGGCTGGTCCCCGCACAGCATGAACGAGAAGATCGACATGCGCTACCTGACGGGCAGCACGGATGAGACCTTCGGTCCCGACGACGGCACGGCCACGGTCTACACCAACGTGCGCAAGGGTCTCCCCGAGGACATGCCGAACGTGGCCCGCTTTCTCAAAAACTACGTCGTCCCGGTCGGCATGATGAACTCGATCATGGTCACCATGCACGAAAGCCCCGAGATGAAGGCCCGCGACGCCGCTCTCGACTGGGTGGCGGCCCATCCCGAAATGGCGCCCAAATGGCTTGAAGGCGTCACCACCAAGGACGGCAAGCCAGGACTTGCCGCCTTCATGACCGTTCTTGAAGCCAGGAAGTGAACGCAAGCGTGGCAAGCCGGTCCCGGCCATCATTGGATGCCTGGGACCGACTTGCCACGCTTCATTCCAGACTATTTTGCGCCGTTACCCGTCGTCACGCCGCGTCAGGCTACCGTCATCTTCCAGCGCTTCAAATGCTTCCCAAATATCCCGCGACTTAGCTGTTAGCGCATCAGCAAAAGGCTGAGCGCCATGACCGCCATGCCGCCCACCAGTCCGAAGAGGCTGTCATGGCCTTCCCCGTAGGCCTGGCTGGTCGGCAGGAGTTCGTCGAGGCTGATGTAGACCATGATCCCGGCCACCCCTCCAAAAAGGATGCCCATGAGCTGCGGCGGCAGAACTCCGTCCGGCCCCCCGGCAAAATAGAGGATGCCGAGATAGGCGATGCCCGCCCCGATCGGTTCGGCCAGGCCGCTCAGGAAGGAATAGAAGAATGCCGTCCTGCGCTTCCCTGTGGCGTAGTAGATG
Organism: Desulfomicrobium macestii; assembly: GCF_014873765.1. Classification (NCBI taxonomy): domain Bacteria; kingdom Pseudomonadati; phylum Thermodesulfobacteriota; class Desulfovibrionia; order Desulfovibrionales; family Desulfomicrobiaceae; genus Desulfomicrobium; species Desulfomicrobium macestii. The sequence goes on from NZ_JADBGG010000005.1 coordinate 8,201, forward strand.
GGCACGGACACGCTCACGCCCTCCGGAATATTGTGCAGGGCAATGGCGATGGCGATGGCGACACCAAGGCTTGGGTCATCGAGGGCGGCCAGAAAAGTGGCCAGTCCTTCGGGAAAATTGTGGATTCCGATGGCCAGCGCGGTGAAAAGCCCCATGCGCATGAGCTTTTTTTCATGGCCGGGCTGAGGCTTGAACGGAGTCTTGGCCGGACCGCAGCTGTTTTCCCCGATGTTCAAAAGGGTTGCGACCTTGCCATGCAGCCGGTCAGCCTCGGCTTCGGAAGGAATCTCATGCGGATTGGTCTCTTCGGGGATGAGGTTGTCGATGAGTCCTATGAGGAGCATGCCCCCGAAAAACGACCCCACGTTGACCCAATATCCAAGAGGATCCCCGTAATGGTTCACCAGGGATTCCTGCCCCTTGAAGAATATTTCCACAAAGGAGACATAGAGCATGACTCCCGCCGAAAACCCCGTGGCCACGGACAGAAAACGGTAGCTGGAAAGCTTGGCGGTAAAGGCTATGATGCTGCCTATTCCCGTGGCCAGGCCCGCAAACGTGGTCAGAGCCAGGGCAAACCATACGTCATTCATGGGCGAGAACTCCTTGCTGCGTCACGGGCGGATATGTTTCTCGGACTCAATTTCCTGGTCCTGTTCCTGTTCGAAAATGCCCAACGAGCGAGCTCTTTTTTCCCACTGCTGCCGGGCCAGGGCCTGCATGTCGGCCACGCTGTCCATTTCATCCACGATTTCCATCCCAAAGAGGGTCTCAACCACATCCTCCAGCGTCACCACCCCCCGGGTTCCACCATATTCGTCCAAGACAATGGCCAAATGCTGACGCTTGTCGAGAAAGAATTCCAGCAGATCGGAAAGAGAGAGACTGTCGGGCACCGACAGTATCGGACGTTTCAATGATTCCAGAGAACCCTCACAGCCCCCCTTGGACATGCAGATCAGCACCTCGTCCTTGAGCACAAGACCGGTGATGTCATCCAGATCCGCGCCGTAGACAGGCAACCTGGAAAACGGAGTCTTGGTGACAAAGGGCAGGGAGTCCGCGATGCTCATGTCCTGCTGAAGGGCCGTCATGACCGTGCGAGGAGTCATCACGGCGGTGATTGCCACGGAACCGAAACGGAAAATGTTGCGGATGATCCGTGACTCATGCTCCTCCAGATGTCCCGACTGCTCTCCGATGCCGGCCATGGCGATGAATTCGTCGCGACTGAAGACATGCTCCCTTTTTCCCCGGGAGATCAGCTTGGTCAGCCCGTTGGAGAGCCAGACCAGGGGAAAGAGAATCCTGATCAACGCGCTGACGAAATATGCCGTCATTCCGGTCAACGACTGCCAGTAAATCGCGCCGATGGTCTTGGGCACGATCTCGGACAAAAACAGGATGAGCAGCGTCATCACCGCCGAAAAAAGGCCGATCCACGCATTGCCGAAAACCACAAGCGCCTGCGCCCCGGCCACTATGGCGCCCACGGTGTGGGCGATGGTGTTCAGCGTCAGAATCGCGGACAGGGACTGGTCCACCTTGTCGAGGCGAAGCTGCGTCAGAACGTCCGCTCGCCCCGGATTCTTTTCCCGAAGACTCGCGATGTAGGACGGGGTGATGCTCAAGAGCACGGCCTCGGCCACGGAGCAAAGAAAAGAAAAGCCCAGCGCCAGAAAGACAACGAGGACAAGCAACAGAAGATCCGCGCTCATGATCTGGATTCCTCCGGCGCGATGCGTTTCGCCGCAAGCGGCTGCCGCGACCGCGAGAAATGCGCCCGGAACATGCCTTGAGGCAACCTGCAAGAATGTGTGAGCAAATCCTCCTCCTTGATTCATGCGACATTTTTGAATCCATCCGGATCCGTAAGTTCTTGCAATTACCCCGGAATGTGGAGGCGGCACAAGCGATTTTGAACACTTGACATATTTGCCCATGCGGATATGTTGCGGACATGGAAAAAATAGCCGAAACACTCAAAGCCCTGTCCGATCCCACCCGACTGCGCATCGTCAGCCTGCTCCGACACGGCGAACTCTGCGTGTGCGATCTGACGGAAGCCCTGCAAACGCCGCAGTCCAAGGTCTCAAGGCATCTGGCGTTTCTGAAGAACGCCGGTTGGGTCAAGGCACGCCGCAGCGGAAAATGGGTTTACTACCAACTCCTAGGCTCCGAGCCATCCCTGCAATCCTCGGTCGCCGAGGCCCTCACGACGCATATCGTGACACACCCCGTCTGCCTTGAGGACGACCGGCGATATTTTGACTTTCTTGCAACCAAATCGTCACAATCCTGTGACTGAGACATCATAACTCCTCCATGTCCTGACCAATTCGCCAACCAGTGAGCTATCTGTGAAAATTCTCTTTTTATGCACAGGCAATTCATGCCGCAGCCAGATGGCCGAAGGCTGGGCCAAGCACTTGAAGAAAGGACAAGTGGAGGCCTGTTCCGCGGGCATCAAGCGCCACGGCATGAACCCCCATGCCGTGCGCGTCATGGAAGAGGCCGGAGTGGACATGAGCGGGCATTCATCCAAAACCCTGGACGAACTGCCGGACCAAAATTTCGAGGTGGTGGTCACGTTGTGCGGACATGCAAATGAAACCTGCCCCTTCTTTCCAGGACAGGTCAGGCGTGTGCACCGGGGCTTTGACGATCCTCCGAGCCTGTGCGCGGAAATGACGAATGAAGATGAGATCCTGGCGGTCTACCGGAGGGTACGCGACGAAATCCGGGATTTCGTGGCCGGATTGCCGCAAACCCTGGACGCGGAGCAAGCCGGAACAAACGACCTATGACGGGGTTTCGGACAAGGCAGCGGCTCTGTCCGGATCCTTGGGCAAAGTCGGCATGAATACGACGCCCTGCCCGGGGCTGGTCTCCAGCAGGATGGACCCTCTCAAGGTCTGGGTGACCAGATTGTAGACAATGTTCATGCCCAGACCCGTTCCTCCAGATCCGCGCGTGGTGGTGTAAAACGGATCGTAGATCCGCTCCTTTTGCTCACGGTCCATGCCCATGCCCGTATCGCGATAGGTCAGCAAAACTTTTTCGCCAGCAGACTCCACATTGATGGATATCTCCCCGGGCCGTCCGTCCGCGAAACCGTGGATAAGCGAGTTCATGATCAGGTTGGTCATGATCTGCATGATCGCCCCGGGGTAGGAATCAAGGATCAGGTCATCGGGGCACTGCATTCGCACCTGATGCGGGGTGCGCTTGAACTGAGGCCGCAGGCTCAGGAGAATCTGTTCCAGATAATTCTTCATCTCGAAGGCGCGCTTCTCTTCGGAACTCTGATCCGCGGCGACCTTCTTGAAGCTCTGCACCAGCTCAGCGGCCCGCTCCAGATTGGAAAGCACCGATCCGGAAGATTCCTCGGCCAGGGCCAGGTACTTCTCCAGATCCGAACGCTTCATATCCCCCTTCTCGTATAGCTCCCGCAACTGCCGCGTCCGTTCGGACAGAAAGGACGCCGCCGTGACGCTCACCCCGATGGGCGTGTTCACCTCATGGGCCACCCCTGCCACCAGATCGCCCAGAGCCGCCATTTTGGCCGACTGGATCATCTCCTTCTGGGTGCGGTGCAATTTTTCAAGGGATTCCTCAAGACTCTGCTGGTACTCCCGGTTCTGACGCTGCAGCCTGGCCCGCTCAAGGCAAGTCTCCACGGAATGCAGGAGGATATTCATGTCCTGGATGGGCTTGACCAGATAATCCCAGGCGCCGCGCCGCAATGCCTCGACCACGTCGCGGATGTCTCCGGCCCCGGAAACCACCATGATGGGCGTCTGCGGGGAGAGCTCCCGCACCTTGGCCAGAACCTGCAATCCGTCCATGCGCGGCATGCGCAGATCCACCAGGATCAGATCGGGCCGGTTGGCCGCAAAGACTTCCAGGCCCTGCTGACCGTCCCCGGCCTGCAGCACGCCGTATCCGAAGTCCTCAAGAAAATTAGCCAGACTTTCGCGCACCGCCTGATCGTCGTCGATGGTCAGGACCACGGGCCTCCCATCTTGGTTCATGACCTGCCCTCCGCGACCTTTTCCAGAATAAGGGTCTCGAAAATGCCCATATCCAGGACCGGCTTGAAAAGCACCTCGCGCTCCGTCAGGCCGATGGCCCGCAATTCATTGTCCAGCTGAAAATCCGTGGAGCCTGTATGGATCAGACAGCGCACCGAAGGATGCAGGACGTGCAGCCTCTTGATGAACTCCAGACCGTCAATGCCTCCAAGACGGATGTCCACCACAGCCACCGCGACGTCGCCAAGCTCGGGAAGTTCAAGGGCGTCCTCCGCGCTCTCGGCCGTCAACGTGCCAAAACCGCAGTCCATCAGGTACTCGGCCAGACTCTCCCGAATGTTCGGTTCGTCGTCCAGAACGAGCACCGTTACCGTGCTTTGAGTGATCGTGTTCTCCGACATCATGAAGCTCCGCCGATGGTTTTATCCACCGGAGTGAGAGGCAGATGGATGATGAAGACGGAACCCTTGCCGGGGCTGGATTCCACATCGATCCTGCCGCCATGGTTTTCAACTATCAGGAAATAGGAAACCGAGAGGCCAAGGCCGGTGCCTTCCCCCACCCGCTTGGTGGTGAAAAACGGCTCGAAAACCCTCTTGCGCAACTCTTCGGACATGCCCGGCCCGTTGTCCTCGATCTCGATCCGAACCTCCGTGCCGGCGCCCATGACGCGCAGGATGAAACAGGGAGGACGGTCCTGGGAACCCATGGCTTGGGCCCCGTTGCGGATCAGGTTGAAAAAGACCTGCTGGATCTTGCTTTCCTCGCAATGGACCAGCGGCAGATTCTCCTCGTACTCGCGCTCGATCCTGATCTTTCGAAAGTCGTACTGCTTTTTGAGATCGTAGTCATTGGCCGCAAGCTCGAGAGTGCGGTCCAGGAGAGCCGGAATGTCGACCTCGGCCATGCGCAAATTGTTCTTGCGGCTGAAAGAGAGCATGTTCTCCACGATCCGCGCCGCGCGCAAGCCCGAATCCATGATCGAGTCCATCATACGCAGGCAGCCACGCCGTTCGAAGTAGGTACTGATCAGCTCCATGTCCGTGCCCAGTTCTTCCGCCAGCTTCCTGTTCGCGGGCAACTCGGGGGAAATCCTGTTCCTGATGACCTGCCCGTTTTGCAGAATTCCGGCCAGGGGATTGTTGATCTCGTGGGCCATGCCCGCAGCCAGGCCTCCTACGGAAATCATTTTCTCCGACTGGATGAGCATCTCTTCGAGCCGCACCCGTTCCGTGGCATCGTCAATACGGATGACCGCGCCCTGCACGTCGTTGGTCATCAGGGGATAGACCGTGACATCCACATATTCGACCACCACGTCTTCGTTTTTCCTGGGCACCTTGGGTATCTTGACCGGAAGGTTGGTGTTCACTGCAGCCCTGATCTGCTCCATGCTGACCGGAGCCCCGGGAAATACGTCCGTGACCTGACGGCCCATGGCAGCTTCCACCGAAACGCCGGTTTTGAGCACCGCCTGCTGGTTCCACTGGGTGATACGTCCATCCACATCGACAGAGACCAGGATCGAGGGCATCGAATCAAGAATGTTGCGGATGTACCCTTCCGCCTCCTTGAGCTTCTTTTCGGCGTCTTCCCTTTGCTTGATATCCCGGAGCAGGTTTTCGCGCATGTCGTTGAAGGCGCGAACCACGATGTCGATCTCGTCGGGCCGGGACGAGGACTTGTCCAGCAAGAGCGGCTCCTGCAGCCTGTCGATGGTCAGTCCGGAAGTGTAGAGAGCCATCCGACGCAAATGACGCGTGACCAGCATGTAAAAGATGAAAACGACAAGGATGGCCACCAGGAAGATCTGCACGCCCTGGGTGATGCCGATGACCAGGCTCTTGTCCAGAAGTCTGCGCCACAAGGCGCTCTTGTCGGCGGCCACGACGAGGGTGCCGATCATGTCGATGCGGTCCAGCACCCTGTACTGGAGAGGAAACTTCCGAACGATCAGGTTCTTTTCCTCGGCCTGCGCGCCACGAAAATACCGTATCCCTTCCGGAGTGATGACCTCGGCGTACATCATGTCGCGCATCTCCAGAACCCCTTCGAGCTGAACCAGGATCTGCACCTCGTCCAGATGCCACAGGGCGCTGGTCAGGCTGGACAAACGCGATGTGCGGATCTGTTCCAGCTGTGAAAGCATGGCTTCCCTGTCGTTGCGGTAATCGAAAGTGAGCTGCACCACCGTTCCAAGCACGGTGAACACGGTACTCCCGAGAAGGATCCAGAGCAGCAGCTTGCGACCCAGGCGACCGCTGACGTCGGTTGGAAGAATTCTTGAGGAGGTCGCCATCTGCCCACCGCTGAAAGTTTGACTCCACACATGCCCGAGCGGAAAAAACCGACTCTGACCTTTCTTTTTTAAACATATCGGCAAGGCTTTGAAAAGCAAAACTCTTCTCCGCCAGGAAGGAACGGACGCCCCTTACGGAAAAATGATGGAGAGGATGACGATCACGACCAGGGACGGCAGCAGGCTGGATAGGCGAATGGCCGTCAGCCCCAGCAGGTTGATGCCTATGCCAAGAATCAGGGTCCCGCCGGTGGCCGTGAGCTGGGCGATGAGATAATCCGAAAAATACGACTGAAAGGACCCGGCGAAAAGGGTCAGAAGGCCCTGGTAGACAAGGACCGGCAAGGCGGAAAAGAGCACCCCCGCACCGTAGGTCGAAGCCAGGGCGATGGAGGCGAATCCGTCCAAAAGCGCCTTGGTGAAAAGGATAGAGTGATCGCCTCGAATGCCCTCGTCAAAAGAGCCGAGAATGGCCATGGCACCGATGCAGTAGATCAGGGACGCGTTGACCATGCCGTCCACGAAACGGGTGTTGTTTGAGCGCACCAGACCCTTGAGCTTGCTGGCCAGGCCCGCAAAGCGGTCTTCGAGCCGCAGGGCCTCGCCCATCACCCCGCCGATAAGGACGCTAAGAACCACAAGCAGCCCGTTCTTTCCCTGCAGAGCCATCTGCATGCCGATGACCAGAACGCAAAGCCCGAGGCCCTGAAAAACGACCTGCCGCATTTTTTCCGGCAAACGGCCATGCAAAAGCAGCCCCAAAGCGCCACCGACCAAAATGGCCAGCGCGTTGATCACCGAACCGAGGGGAAAAACCATGACACGTGACTCCACTGCGAATTGTTAAAAAAAGACCGCCCAACCCCAAAACGGAGCGTGGGCGGCAAAAATCTCGCCAGAAACGATTTCTCAGGATTTGCCCGATGAGTTGAGGGCAAATCGTTCCAGTTTCTTTTTGTACGCCAGCACCCCGCGCGTCAGACCTTGAGCCATGCTTTTGAGATAGGCGTCCGTGTTGAGTCTGCCCGCCTCCTTGGCATTGGTCAGGTAGCCGAGCTCCACCAGAATGGATGGCATGCGCGCCCCGGTCAGGACGTAGAAAAACGCGCCCTTGGAGCCGTGGCTGGAGAGAGCGTACTTGGAACGCATGATCCGCAAAGTCTCCTCTTCGACAAGGGCCGCCATCTGCCGCGACTCGTTGATCTTGGAATTGAGCATGAGGTCCGAGAGAATGAACTGCATGTCGCTTATCTTCTTGGCGGACACGCCGTTTTCACGGGCCGCGACACGCACGGCCTGTGCGTCGGTGGCCAGGTTCAGGTAGTAGACCTCAAGGCCGTTGACTGTCTTATCCTTGTGCGCGTTGCAATGGATGGAAATGAACAGGTCCGCGTTCTTGGCGTTGGCCATGGCGGTGCGCTCCTCCAGAGGGATGAATGTGTCCCCGGTGCGCGTATAATGCACCTCGAAGCCCTGCTCCTTGAGCATCTCCCCCAGAATCTTGGCCATGCGCAAATTGAGTTTTTTTTCATGAAGACCGTTGGCCACTGCGCCAGGGTCCTTGCCGCCATGTCCGGCATCGATCATGATGGTGCGTACCTTGAGCCCGAGCTGTTCGACCAGGGATCCGGTATATTTTTTCTGCGTCGAACTGACCTTGATCTCCGGCGTCTTGGCAGCCGGGGGGCTAGTCCCCTTGGCTGCCGCCTGAACCGGGGGCTTGGTCTTCGCGGCCGTGCTCTTGGTCGCCGGAATCTTGCCGGCCTGCTTTACCGCGGCGTCCTTCTTGGAGGAGGCGGGTTGCGCCTGTTTTGCCTGCAACTCGGCCAGTGCCGCCTGAACATGGTCCACCTCCACGTCCGAAGCGGCGGCAACGGCCCCGGACTTTTGAGTGGTCCCACCGGCAGCACCGTATATGTCGATGACCACGCGGTACGGCTCAGGCAGGGTAAAAACCCGATAGTGATCCATCGCCATCAGATCGAAGGTGATGAGCGCTCCTCCGGCCGGATCCGGAGCAACCTGAATCTTGGAAAGGATTCCGTCCTCGATACTGCGCACGGGCATGACGTCGGCCGCGATACCGGCCTGCTGCAGCGTGATCTGCAACTGCTTGTTGCCGTTTTTGGCCTTCTCGACGAGCGCCCGTTCATAGTGTGCATCCTGGGTGATATCCATGACCACCCGGGTATAGTCCGGACTGGACCAGTGGCGGATGCCAAGCAGGGTCAGCCCGTCCTTGAGCTTTGCCGCCGGAACAGCGGCCTGCTTCGGAATCACGGCTGGTTTTGTGCCTGCGGATTGTGGCTGCTCGGGCGTTGTCTGTTCGGGCTTCGCCTGGGCAGACGCCTCGGGCCTTGCCGGTTCACCGCCCTGAATTCGCGCCAGGAGCTCGCGAGCCTCGGAGACCTTGTCGCCTTTGGGGTAGTCGTCGATGACGGCCTGTAAAACCCTGGCTGCCCGAGCGGAATCCTTGAACTGTTCCAGCCAGACCAGCCCCATGCGGAACAGGGCGTCATCGGCCCAGCCATGCTTCTTGTAAACGGCGAGCATGCGGTCGTAGGCTTCGAGCGCCTTGAGCCGGTCGGTCCGGGAAAAAGAGCGGCGGGCCAGCTCCTCATAGCATCTGCCGAGAAAAAACATGGAGCGGGGCGCATACTCGCTTTTGGGATCAGCCCCAAGAGAGCGCAAAAACGGCTTCATGACCGCTTCCCACTCCGCCCGCAGCCCGGCCCTTTTTTCGTTGGCCAGCAATGAATTGAAGGCGGTGACCCCGCGCGTGTACTCGCTCTTGGCCGAAGCCAGGGCAACACAGGCAAACCCAAGCACCAGCACCAGGGCAAAAACGATTCCAAGCGGTTTTCGTAAAGACATCCTTATTCCACGGTCACGGATTTGGCCAAATTCCGGGGCTGGTCCACGTCCTTGCCCAGGTAGACGGCCATTTCATAGGCGAAAAGCTGCACTGCCGGCAGCACCAGAAAACTCTTCAGCGGCCCCCACATGTCGGGCAGGACCCATGGGTCCTCGACGGCAGGCGCGGCCCCGGGGTTGACCAGGGCGATGATCCGTCCGCCCCGGGCCTGCACTTCCTGCAGATTCGAGGCTACTTTTTGCAGCAATTCGTCCCCCAGCGCCATGGCGAAGGTCGGAAAATGCTGGTCGACGAGGGCGATGGGGCCATGCTTCATCTCGCCGGCGGCGTACCCTTCCGCGTGAATGTAGGAAATCTCTTTAAGTTTCAGCGCACCCTCGAGGGCCAGGGGAAAGTTCAGTCCGCGCCCCAGAAAAAAGAAGCTGCGGGCGTCGGCGTAACCCTGGCTCAAGGTCTTGGCCTTCTCGCGGATGGTGGGCAGCTCCGCCTCCAGCTGGTCGGGGAGCAGGGGCAGATCGTGCAGGCAGCGCTCCAGGATGTCACCCTGCAACACGCCTTTGCGCACGCCCCAGGACAGGGTCATGAGCAGCAGCAGGACCATCTGGCTGCACATGGCCTTGGTCGAGGCCACGCTGATCTCGGGTCCGGCCTGGGTGTACACGACCGAGTCGGACTCGCGCGCGATGGAGGACCCGACCACGTTGCACAGGCCGAGGATGGGCGCGCCCGCCTCGCGAGCGATACGGATGGCGGCCTGGGTGTCGGCGGTTTCGCCGGACTGGCTGATGGTCAGGACCAGGTCGCCGGGCAGAAAGACGCTGTCGCGGTAGCGGAACTCCGAGGCGATCTCGACCTGCACGGGGATGCGGGCCCAGGACTCAAGCAGATACTTGGCCCACAGCCCGGCATGATACGAGGTTCCGCAGGCCACTATGGTCAGGCGGCCGGGGATGTCCAGCGCATCGAGTTCGGGCAGCACGACCCGGCCCTTCTGAATGCGTCCGGTCAGGCAGTCGCGGATGACCTTGGGCTGCTCGAAGATCTCCTTGAGCATGAAATGCTTGTACCCGTCCTTCTGGGCGGCCTGCACATCCCAGGAGATGTGCTTCACTTCCTTGACCTTGGGCTCAAGGGTCAGGGAATCGAAGACCTGCCATGAGCCCGCGTCGATCTCCACCAGCTCGCCGTTGTCCAGAAAAACCACCTCGCGGGTGTACGGCAGGAAGGCCGGGATGTCGGAAGCCAGGAAATTCTCGCCCGTTCCGATGCCCATCAGCAGCGGGCTGGCCTTGCGGCTGGCCCAGATCTTTCCGGGATGTTCGCGCGAGAGCAGGGCGAAGGCGTAGGCCCCGTCGATCCGGGAAAGCGCCCAGGAGATGCCGCGGCGCACGTCGCCGGTCAGATCCACGCCCTTGGCGATGACGTGCACCAGCACCTCGGTGTCCGTTTCGGAATGAAAGACATTCCCCTCGGCCATGAGCTCGGCCTTGAGTTCGGCGTAGTTCTCGATGATCCCGTTATGGACCAGGGCGAACCGGCAGTCCCCATCCATGTGCGGATGGGCGTTGCGCTCCACGGGCAGTCCGTGGGTGGCCCAGCGGGTATGCCCAATGCCGCAGACGGAAGACGCCGTGTCCAGCCCCGCGATCTTCTGGTCCAGGGCCCCGAGCTTGCCTTCGGCGCGGATGACACGCAGCCCCTGCGGCTCTTCGTAAGCCACCCCGGCCGAATCATAACCCCTGTATTCCAGGCGCCGCAGTCCTTCGACAATGGCCGGAATGGCCGGACGATGCCCCGTGTATCCGATGATTCCGCACATGATTATTTCTCCAGTTCCAGCTGAGCTTTTTTCCAGAATTCAGGCCAGCCGCGCAGCAGATCCCGCAGGGCAAGGCCGCGATGACTGCGCGCATTCTTGACCTGCGCTTCCATTTGTGCCGCCGTCACACCCAAGGTCTCGTCGAAAAATACAGGGTCATACCCGAAGCCGCCGCTGCCCGAGGGCGCTCTGGTCACCCGGCCCTGCCAGGCTCCCCGGCCGATCAACTCCTCTCCGCCGGGGGTGACCGCCAGCATGACGCAGGCGAAATGACAGCCCCGTTCGGCATCCGGCACATCAGCCAGGGCGTCAAGCAACTTGACCACGTTCTTTTCGTCCGTGGCGCCCTCACCGCTGTAACGGGCGGAATAGACACCCGGAGCACCGCCAAGAGCGTCCACGGCCAGGCCGGAGTCGTCGGCCACGGCCACCAGCCCCGTTGCCTGGGCCACGGCCACGGCCTTGATGCGCGCGTTTTCCTCGAAAGTCACTCCTGTCTCGGGGATGTCCTTGATCATGGGAAAATCGGACAGTCCAAGAACCCGGATATCAGGCACCTGCTCGGCCAGCATGGCCCCCAATTCACGGATTTTTCCCGCGTTGCTCGTTGCCAAAACAATTGTATTCATCTCATTGTCTCGTATCTTATTCAAGATCATAGATTTCAAAAGAAAAGGAAGCCAGATCGGCGTGCAGCATGCGCCCGGCTAACCGAAGCTCGCCCTTGAGCAGATAGCGGGAGGTCTCGGCCGCCATGAGCGCCGCTGCCAGCGAAACCGCCGGGGCCAGGCTGCCCAGGGTGTGCTCCGCGTCCGAAGCGCCGGGATCGGACCACATTCGTGAGATGCCCCGGCGCGCTTCAGTCTCGCTGCCCACCACCACCGTCCAGCCGGCCACGGCGGCGGCCACGACCGGAATTCCAAGACCCAGCGCCACATCGTGCAGGGCGATGCGCGGCTCTATCCCGCCCAGCGCATCGACGACCACCCCGACCCCTTGCAGGGCCAGGGGCAGATTGCTCCGGTCCAGAAACATCTCAAGCGCCCGCACTTCCACCAAGGGGGCAATGCGCGCCACCCGCTCCGCCGCGACCCTGGCCTTGTTGCGGCCCAGATCCGCCACGCTGGAGAGCAATTGCCTATTGAGATTGCTCTCCTCGAAAACATCGCCGTCTGCAACGACTATGTGCCCCACGCCAAACCGGGCCAGCAGTTCCAGCACATAACCGCCCAGCCCTCCGGCCCCGACCAACAGCACGGTCGAGTCCATGAGCGCGGCCTGTTCGGACAGGCTGATGCCATGCCTGCTCTTGAGCAACGGCAGGGGCGTGACGTCATGCGCCAGAGCCTGCCGCCCTCCCTGGGCCGGAGTCATGCCCTCGCGTTCACACAACGCGCCAAGCTCCGCCAGCGAAACGGTGCGCACCCTACGCTGGGCGTCATGGCCGCTTACCCGCTCAAGGCCGCGCGCGAACGAGTCGCTCATCCCCCGCCCACCGCCGGAAATATGCCCAACTGATCGTCATCGGCCAGCACGGTATCGAGCCCCGCGCTCTTGCTGTTGACGAAGATCAGCTTCACATCCGTCTCCTTGAGCCCGACCAGGGTCATGGCGTCCATCACCGTCGCGCCCTCGGGCAACTGCAGGCTGCCGCCTTGCGGAGTATGGTCGCTGAGCGTCGCGAAACATTTGATCCGTATCTGCATGGTCACCCCTTTTCCTTGCGCTGGCGAAGCTTGGCCAGACGCCTGTTGTAAAAGTCGATGATGGTTCTCCTGCTGAGCATGCCCAGCACAATATCTGGGTCATCATCCCGAACCACTGGTATGGAGTCAATATTCTTCACCGTCACCTTGGAAAGAACGGAATTGAGGTCCTCGCCAAGTGTGGTGGATATGACGTCCCTGGTACCCAATTCCGACATGACCACCAGGGAGTCAAGGCCCGGTTCAAAAAGAAACTCGCGCACATCGTTGACGGAGAAGATCCCGATCATGCGCTCGTCGCCGTTCACCACGGGAAAATAATGTTCCTTGGTGGAGCAAAAACGTTCCTTGAAGCGGGCCAGGGTCATGTTATGCGGAATGAGACAGGGCGGAGTAAGGCGGTCCTGCAATTCCTCGACTTTAAGCTTCTGCAGCACATCGACGAAGAGCGTCCCGGCATGCGCGGGAGAATCGACAGGCCCGTCCACCTGCGAGGTGTAGATGGTCCAGCGCTTGGACAGAAGGTAGGTCAGGGAACAGACCAGCAGGCTCGGCAACAGCAATTGATAGGAATTGCTCATCTCGCTGATGAAGATGATGGTCGAAATGGGCGTGTTGGATACTCCGGTGAAAAATCCGGCCATGCCCACCAGCACGAATGCCGCGGGCTGCGGAACCACCGAGGGCATGTAATGATGGAAGAAAATTCCGACCAGCGCACCGGCGGCGCCGCCGATCACCACGGAAGGACCGAACACGCCGCCGGAACCGCCGGAGCCGATGGTCAGCGAAGTGGTCAGGATCTTGCCGAAACAGACCGTCCCCAGCAACCACAACGACGCGTCGCCGTCCAGGGCCATCTGCACGAAACCGTATCCGAAACCCAGGGTCTGGGGCAGCCAGAAGCCGATCACGCCGACGGCAAGCCCCCCGAGGGCGGGGCGCAGGTGCCGGGGCATGCGCAACGATCTGAAAAAAGCGGTGATGCGATGGAAGCTGGTCACGTAAAGCCAGCCCACGCCGGCCAGAACAACGGCCAGAACCGTATATGGCCCCAGCGCCAGGGGATTCGAGAACTCCATATGCGGCGCCCTGAAAAGATTCCCCCAACCGAAGAACATGCAGAAGATGCAGTACGCCACCACCGAGGACAGACCGGCAGGGATGATCACGTCCCCCTCTATTTCAGGATCGCGATACAGCACCTCGGCCGCGAACAGCGCCCCGGCCAGGGGGGCCCTGAAAATGCTGCCCACCCCGGCGGCCATGCCCGCGGCCAACATGATCCGCCGGTCCCGGTCCGAAAGTTTCAGCCGCGTGGCCAGGAAGGATCCGAAACCGGCCCCGATCTGCGCGATGGGGCCTTCGCGTCCCCCCGACCCGCCGGAGGTCAGGGTTATGGCCGAAGCCAGGGTCTTGATGATGGGCACACGCCCTCGAATGTGCCCCGCCTTGCGGTGGTAGGCGTCGATGGCGCCGTCCGTGCCGTGGCCTTCGGCTTCCGGCGCGAACGTGTACACCAGCCAGCCGCTGACCAGGCCGCCCAGAGCCGGAAGCACGAGGAGCATGTACCTGTTGAACTCGTTCCCCGTGCTGGGCAGCAGATGCCGCTCACCGGCCGGTGCGGGCGGATGGTATCCGGCCAGCATGTCCATGAACAGAAAATTGCCGCCTTCGCACAGCAAATGAAAAAGTACCGCCCCCAGGCCGCTGACCACGCCGATGAGCACAAAATTCAGGAGCCACCTGCCCATGGCCATGATCCGGTCGTATTCAGCCGGGTCTTTGCGCATGAATTCTCCTCGCCATTTGTTCGCGGGTTTATTCCAGGATGATTTCAACCTTCTGCCCAGGCACATTGCCCTTGAGCTCGGTCAAAAGTCCGCGAATCGTTCCCGTGACCAGCCTGTCCAGAAAGGGATTCAGCGCCAGGCGTTTGCCTCCGATCCGGATACAGAGCTTGGCATGCATGGCCACGCAGAAATCCGCGTCGGCCTTGCCGGCCACGATTTCCCGCGCCAGCGCCAGGCAGGACTCCCTGCCGCATGCTCCGCAATCAAGCCCGGGCAGGGAAAAGGCCCGGCTGTCGGCCAGCGTGGCCAGGTCCGCCACGGAGTCGGCCTTGCGCACTCCGGGCAATGCTCCGGTTCCCCAGGAAGCCAGGGCCAGGCCGTTGTCCAGCATGGACTCGTCTTCCCCGGAGCCAAGGGCCACGATCCGGGGCAGCCAGGTCAGGGACTTGCCGCCCTCGACCAGCACGATGTCCGCATCCAGCAAAGGCAAGATGTCTTGCAGTTGCCGCGCCGAATTCCACAGCAAGGCCGTGGTCTTGGGGCCGATGCCTGCAACGCTGACGCATTCCTGCGCAAAACGGGACGTATCCGTGCCCTCGAGGTCCAGCCCGTGATGGGAGAACTTGACCGCAGCCACCCTGTGCCCCCGCGCCGTCAATTCACGGGCAAGGTCGAGCACAAGAGTGGTCTTGCCTGATTTCTTGAAACCCACCACTGAAACAGCCTTGAACATTGCTCCTCCGTCTTTGACAATCCTTCGTTCATCAATTAACCAATTCAATTTTCCCATGCGCATCGCCGCAAGTCCCGCCCCACCGTAAACGGAGCCTGGCTCAAGGCGCGCATCCCCCATCCCATTCGTCAAGGACAGATATTTTCTATGTCTAAAATTCAGAAAATTAAAGGCTTTTCTGACCTCTTCTGCCCGGAGAGCACGGTCCACACCCTGATGGAAAACCTGGCCCGCCAGGTTTTCGCCACATACGGTTGCCAGGAAGTGCGCGTGCCCATCCTGGAGAAAACAGAGCTTTTCGCCCGCTCCATCGGCGAAGAAACCGATGTCGTACAAAAGGAAATGTATACCTTCGCCGACCGCAAGGGACGCTCCCTGACCATGCGCCCAGAAGCCACGGCCGGAGTGCTGCGCGCCTTCATCGAGTCGGGCCAGTGCGGATCCGAAGGCACGACCAAGCTTTTTGCCTGCGGCCCCATGTTCCGTTACGAACGCCCGCAAAAAGGCCGTCTGCGCCAGTTCCATCAGCTCGACGTCGAGGTTTTGGGCACGGACGCCCCCCAGGCCGACGCCGAGGTCGTGCTCATGCTCTGGACCTTCCTGTGCAAGCTGGGCCTGAAAAATCTTTCCCTGGAGCTCAACTCCCTGGGCTGCCCCGAGTGCCGGCCGGTCTTCCACCAGCGCCTGCGGGACTTTTTGGCCGGAGTGGACCAGTCCAAGCTGTGCGAGGACTGCAAACGCCGCAGTGAAACCAACCCCCTGCGCGTCCTGGACTGCAAGGTCCCGGCCTGCAAGGAGCTGGTCGAAGGCGCCCCCAGCATCGCCGACTCCCTGTGCCCCGGATGCGACGAACATTTCGCCCAGGTGCGCGACATCCTGGACAGCGCCGCTCTGCCCTACCGCCTGAACGAACGCCTTGTGCGGGGTCTGGACTACTACCAGCGCACCACCTTCGAGGTCGTCTCCGGAGAGATCGGCGCCCAGACCGCCGTGGCCGGCGGAGGCCGCTACGACGGCCTGATCAAGCAGCTCGGCGGCCCCGACCTGCCGGGCATCGGATTCGCGTGCGGCATGGAGCGCCTGGCCCTGCTCTACGGTCAGGCCCAGATCCCGGCCCCGGATTTCTATCTGGCGGTGCTCGACTCCCGCGCCCTGAACACGGCCCTGCTTCTGGCCCAGCGCATGCGCGAGCGGGGCTTCGCCGGAGAGGTATCCTTCGAGGCGCGCAGTATCAAGGCCCAGATGCGCCAGGCCAACAAGCTCGGCGTCAAGACGTGCCTCATCCTTGGTCAGGATGAAATGGAAAAGGGACAGATCGTGGTCAAGGACATGGCCACGGGCGTGCAGAAGAATATCGGCCAGGATGATCTGGAGCAGGCCCTGGGTTTTCGCAAGCCCTAGGGCTTTACACACACATTTTGCAGCTTATCGTACCCAAGCGAGGAACATATATGGATGACAGAAACACGGAACTCGGGATGGACTCCCTCGGCGGCTGGCGCAGAACCCACACCTGTGCGGATCTCGGACCGGAAGAGCTGGGCCGGGAAACCTGCCTCATGGGCTGGGTGCAGTATCGCCGTGACCACGGCGGGCTGATTTTCATCGACCTGCGCGACCGCCACGGCCTGACCCAGGTCGTCTTCTCCCCCGAAGTCGCTCCCGAGGCCCACGCCCGCGCCCACGTGCTGCGCACGGAATTCGTGCTGGCCATCAAGGGCGTGGTCCGTGCGCGTCCCGATGACATGGTCAATTCCAAGCTGGCCACGGGCGCCATCGAAGTCTACGTCACGGAGTTCAAGCTCCTGAACACGGCCAAGACCCCGCCCTTCCCCATCGAGGACCGCGTGGACGTGTCCGAGAACCTGCGCCTCAAATACCGCTTTCTGGACCTGCGCCGCAAGACCATGGCCGACAACCTCATCCTCAGAAGCCGCGTCTCCCAGTCGGTGCGCCGCTATCTGGACGAGCTCGGCTTCCTTGAAATCGAGACCCCGGTCCTGACCAAGTCCACCCCCGAGGGCGCGCGCGACTTTCTGGTGCCGAGCCGCGTCAATCAGGGCCAGTTCTATGCGCTGCCCCAGTCGCCCCAGCTCTTCAAGCAGCTCCTGATGTGCGGCGGGATGGACCGCTATTTCCAGATCGTCAAATGCTTTCGCGACGAGGACCTGCGCGCCGACCGCCAGCCCGAGTTCACCCAGATCGACATCGAGATGTCCTTCGTGGACGAAGAGCAGGTCATGGGCATGGCCGAGGGCATGATCGCCCGCGTGCTGCGCGAGTCCCTGGGCCAGGAGCTCGCCCTGCCCATCCCGCGCATGAAGTACGAGCAGGCCATGGCCGAATACGGCGTGGACAAGCCGGACATCCGCTTTGACCTGAAGCTCACCGACGTGACCGAAATCGTGCGCGGCTCCGAGTTCAAGCTCTTCGCCACGGCCGCCCTGATAAAAGCCCTGCCCGTCTCCGGCGGCGCGGAGCTTTCGCGCAAGGAGATCGACGACTACACCGAATTCGTCAAGATTTACGGCGCCCAGGGCCTGGCCTGGATCAAGATCAAGGAGGACGGCTGGCAGTCCCCCATCGCCAAGTTCCTGAGCGATGCCGAACGGGCCGGACTTACCGAGGCCCTGAATCTCAAGCCTGGCGACATCGTCTTCTTCCAGGCGGGCGCCCCGGACATGGTCAACAGCGCCCTCGGCAACCTGCGCCTCAGGCTCGGCGAGCGCTTCGGGCTCATCCCCGAGGGAACGTTTGCGCCCCTGTGGGTCACGGATTTCCCGCTTTTGGAATGGGACCCCGAGGCAAAGCGCTGGGTGGCCATGCATCATCCCTTCACCGCCCCCAAGGACATGGACGCACTGGCCTCCGATCCAGGGTCGGCGGTCGCCCGGGCCTATGATCTCGTGCTCAACGGCACCGAGGTCGGCGGCGGCTCCATCCGCATCCACAATCCCGAGACTCAGCAGCAGATGTTTGCCGCGCTCGGGATAGATGCCGAGGAAGCCCAGGCCAAATTCGGATTTCTGCTCGACGCCCTGGTCTTCGGCGCCCCGCCCCACGGCGGCATCGCCTTTGGCCTGGACCGTCTGATCATGCTCCTGACCGGAGCCAAGTCCATCCGCGACGTCATCGCCTTCCCCAAGACCCAAAAGGCGACCTGCCTCATGACCGAGGCCCCGTCGGCGGTCGAAAACACACAGTTGCGCGACCTGGGCCTGCGCCTGCGAGAAAAGCCCAAAGAGTAAACATCATGTCGAGATCGATCATTACCTATCCCCATCCGGTGCTGGCCAAAAAGGCCGCGCCGGTGACGGAGATCACGGACGAAATACGCGCCCTGGCCGCCGAGATGCTTGAAATCATGTACAATGACAAAGGCATCGGGCTGGCGGCCCCGCAAGTGGCGGAGAGCATCCGCCTCATCACCGTGGACCTTAGCGGCCCGGACAAGCGCGAAGACCCGCTGGTCTTCGTCAACCCCGTTCTCTCCAACCTTGAGGGCACGGTGGAATCCGAGGAAGGATGCCTGTCCGTCGTCGGCTACCGCACCACGGTGAAGCGCGCCGAACGCCTGCACCTTTCCGCCACTGACCTGGACGGCAACCCGGTGGAGATGGATGCGGACGACCTCATGGCCATTTGCCTGCAACACGAAGTGGATCACCTCGATGGCGTCCTGTTCATCGACAAGATCAGCAAATTGAAACGCACCCTGTATGAAAGAAAGCTCAAAAAATGGCTGAAAGAGAAAAACGAAGACTGAAAGTGGTGTTCATGGGCACGCCGGATTTCGCGGCCGCGTCCCTGAAACATCTCCTTGACTGGGGCGGCTGCGACGTCGTTGGAGTCTACTGTCAGCCCGACCGCCCCTGCGGCCGGGGACAGATCTGCACGCCCCCGCCCGTCAAGCTGCTGGCCATGGAGTCGCGGCTCCCCGTATTCCAACCGCTGAACTTCAAGGAGCAGGCGGACGTGGATCAGTTGGCGGCCCTTGAGCCCGACCTTCTGCTCGTGGCGGCCTACGGCCTGATCCTGCCCCGCACGGTGCTTGAGATCCCGAAGCTCGGGGCCATCAACGTACACGCCTCCCTGCTGCCCGAGTACCGGGGCGCGGCCCCCATTCAGCGCGCCATCATGGACGGAAAGCCCGTGACGGGCATCACCATCATGCAGATGGAGGCGGGCCTCGACACCGGCGACATCCTGCTGCAGCGCAGCCGCGCCATCGGCATCATGGACACGGCCCAGTCCCTGCACGACGAGCTGGCCGAGATGGGCGGCAAGCTTCTGGTCGACGCCCTGGAAAAAATGGATCAGGGACGCCTCGTGCGCATCCCCCAGGACCACGCCCGGGCCACCTATGCCGCGAAGCTTTCCAAGGAAGAGGGGCGCATCGACTGGAACCGGCCGGTGCTGGACGTGCACAACCGCATCCGCGGCCTTTTCCCCTGGCCCGGGTCCTGGTTCGACTGGGACGGCATGCCCGGCAAGACCCTGCGCCTGACCGTGCATCCGGGAACCATCGGCGACCCACTGCCCGAAGGCGTGCACCCTGGTGAAATCCACGGCGTGGCCGACGACAGCGTGCTCATCGCCTGCGCCGACCGCCTGTATGCGGTACCGGTCATCAAGCCCGCGAACAGCAAGCCCCTGCGGGGCCGGGAGTTCTACTGCGGCTATTTGAGTCGCTGCTCCGGCGACCATCTGCTCAAACCCGAACCTGCCTGCCCGGGCGAATAATTCCATGGCCAGTCCCAGGAGCGCCAAAACAAGAAGCCCATTGGAACAGGAGATCCGGGATTCCTTTCAGACCCGCAAGCGTGTCTTCATCGGTCTGATCACCGGCTCTTCGGTGCTGATCTGCCTCTTTTTGGCCATGGTCTGGTTCATCCCCTTTGTCGGGCTGACCACCATCCATCCCGCCGCACCCTGGGTTTTCGGCTTCATCACCGTCGCCCTGATCCTGGCTATCGGCTGGGCGGCCCTGGCCTTGGTCCTGAACATCCTGCTAGGCCGCCCCGTGCTCTTCGCCAAGCGCCTGCGCGGCATCACGGTCAAGCTCTTCCTGCCGCTCATGACCCTGCTGGGACGCGCGGTGGGCATCCCCAAACAGACGGTGCGGGCCTCCTTCATCAAGGTCAACAACGAGCTGGTCCGGGGCGAGGGGCACCGCTACCCCGCCGACAGGCTTCTGCTGCTCATGCCCCACTGCATCCAGAACAGCCGCTGCAAGTACCGGCTGACCTACGACATCGACAACTGCAAACGCTGCGGCGAATGCGCCCTGGCGGGCCTGCTGAACCTGCGTGACAAATACGGCATCAAGCTGGCCGTGGCCACGGGCGGAACCATCGCCCGGCGCATCGTGGTCCAGCACCGGCCCAAGCTCATCATCGCCGTGGCCTGCGAGCGCGACCTGGCCAGCGGCATCCAGGACACCCACCCGCTGCCCGTCTACGGCATCCTGAACTCCCGCCCCTTCGGCCCCTGCCTGGATACCGACGTCGCCCTGGACAAGGTCGAGTGGGCCATCAAGGAGTTCCTGGCATGAGCACGCCTTCGGCCCGCCGCCTGGTCATGGACATCCTGCGCCGCACCCTGGACAACAACCAGGATCTGCAGGCCGCCGTGGACGACGTGCTGTCCGCGTCGCCCGCGACCCCACAGGACAAGGGACTGGCCACGGAACTGGCCTACGGCTATCTGCGCATGCGCGGACGCATAGATTTTCTTCTCTCCCAGTTGCTCAAGAACCCGGTCCAGACCTCCCCCATCATGAAGCGCATTCTCGGCGTGGCCATATACGAGCTCCTTTTCCTGAGCCGCATCCCCGATTACGCCACCCTGGACTGGGCGGTGACCCTGGTGCGCGAACGACTGGACCAGACCATGGGCAAGGTGGCCAACGGCGTGCTGCGAAGCCTGCTGCGCCTTGGGCTGGCCGTGCGCTTCGAGGATTATTACCAGACCAAGACCGCCGGTCACGACCAGTTCCTTTCCGCCTGGTACTCCTGCCCCAAGTGGCTGGTGCGCATGTGGCTGAACAGCTACGGCAAGGAGCGGACCCAGGCCTTCCTGCAGGCGACACTCGGCGCGCCGCCGCTGGGAGTCAGAATCAACCGCGGGCACGCCCGGGCGGAAGAGCTGCGAAACAATCTGCAGCCTCTGAAACTGGATTCCTCGAATTGGGGATTTGCCGTGACGCAGTGGCCGGAATTCCTGCAACAGGCAGTGAGCGAAGGGGCGGCGACACGTCAGAGCCTTGCCGCACAAAAAATCATGGACTTCCTCGGCGTTGACCATTGGCCGTCCCCCGTGCTCGACGCCTGCGCCGGTCGCGGCGGCAAGACGTATCTGGTGGCCGAACGGGGCAAAAGCGTCTGGGCGTCGGATGTCAATGTCTTTCGTCTGAGGCAGCTAAAGGCAGAAGGCGCGCGGCTCGGCTTTGACATCCCGGCATTCCGGGCCCAGGGGCAAGGCCCCTATCCCCTGCGGCAGATGCCCCGCACCGTATTTCTTGATGTGCCCTGCTCGGGCCTTGGCGTTATCTCCCGGCGGCCCGACATCAAATGGAAGCGTACAGCGGCCGATTGCGCGGGCTTGGTCGCCCTGCAGGGAGAAATTCTCCGGGCAGCGGCCGATATTCTCACATCGGGAGGATGTCTGGCCTATGTGACATGTACGCTCAATCCGGAAGAAAACGAGAAGCAGATCGAACGGTTCACCCGCGACCATCCCTCTTTCTCCTGCCTGCGGCAATCCACAAGCGATCCTGCGGAAGGATTGGGTGAATTTTTCTACGGCGCGGTCCTGCGTAAAAGCTAAAAAAGGCCGCCCCCGCATCTTCGCTCAGGCAAAAGACGCGGACAAAAAGACCTCTCCGCCATGCTACTCCGGCTTTCTGGCCCGCCGATGGAACTCCTTGACCAGAATCTTTTCCAGACATTCTCGGCAGATATCGGTATTGTTGCTATTCTGGAGCTTCATCTCGATGACCGGATTCATCTTGCCGAGCTGCCCGCCGAGGCGGGTCAGATTGGCCGGGTCCTCAACGACCAGCGTGTAGCGTTCCTCGTAGATTCCATCCTTGAGGCCCTTGATCTCCACACTGCAGATGTCGCAGAATCTCTTGATCATCCCTTCCCTCCTTGGGTGATGCCTCGTTAACGGGCGACGCGCTCAGTAAGGCATGGATCCCCGCCTTCGCGGGGATGACGTCACGATATGCGGTCATGCCTTTTCCCGCAGATGGGCAAGCGGCTGACGTAACGCAGGTCACCCATGTCATTCCCGCGAAGGCGGGAATCCATGCATTTCTCTGAGTACTCCTCTGCAACCGCTCAAACCTGAAGCGTCCCCCGATAGTCATCCCATGACTCTATCCCCAGCGACTCGGCCAGCACCCGCACCTCTTCAACCAGGCGAAAGGCGTTGTCGGGACGCATGAAATTGTAGGTGCCGATCTGCACCGCATGCGCGCCGACCAGGATGAATTCCAGCACATCCTCGGCACTGGTGATTCCGCCCATGCCGATGATCGGTACATTCACGGCCTGCGCCACCTGATGGACCATGCGCAGGGCCACGGGCTTGATGGCCGGGCCGGACAGTCCACCGACCACGTTGGCCAGGCGGCTTCTGCGGGTACGGATGTCCACGGACATGCCCGAGAGGGTGTTGATGAGCGAGAGCATGTCCGCCCCTGCGTCCACGGCGGCCTTGGCGATGACCCGCACATCGGTCACGTTGGGGCTGAGCTTGACGATGACCGGCTTGGTTCCGGACCGTTTCTTGACCGCGCCGACGACAGCCGCCGCCATGTGCGGGTCCTGGCCGAACTGGACGCCGCCCTCGCGCACGTTGGGACATGAGATGTTGACCTCAAGGGCCGCGATCTTGTCCTCGGTCGAAAAAATGCCGGCCAGCTCGCCGAAGTCCTCGGGAGTCTGGGCGTAGAGGTTGGCGATGAGCGTCGCCCCGGCGGGAATGTAGGGCAGCTTCTCCTTCAGGAACTTTTCCACGCCCACGTTCTGCAGGCCGATGGCATTGAGCATGCCGCACGGGGTTTCGGCTATGCGCGGCATGGGGTTGCCCGCGCGCGGAGCCAGGGAGATGCCCTTGAGGCAGATCGCGCCTATGGCGGACAGGTCGCCGTAACGCATGAACTCAAGGCCGTACCCAAAGGTGCCGGACGCGGTGATGACCGGATTCTTGAGGGTCAGGGGTCCAAGCTGTATTTTCTGGTCCATGACTATACCCCCAGCTCGATGTCGCGCACGTCGAAGACGGGACCATGCACGCAGCTTTGCACGTAGTCCCCGGCCGTGGTCTTGCAGACGCAGCCAAGGCATGCCCCCACACCGCAACCCATGCGATTTTCAAGGGAAACCTGGCCGTCCGTGCCGTGCAGAAGACAGTACTTGCGCACGACCTTGAGCATGGGCTCCGGCCCGCAGGCCAGCACCTGCCCCACACCGGCCAGAGCCTTGATGCGCTCCGAGAGCACCGTCTCGAACTGGGCGATGTCGGCCGGGGTTTTCTGCTGCATGGCCTCGCTTTTGATGCGGGCCGCTATCTCGTCGTACGGATAATGTTCAAGGTCGAGGCGATGTCCGAAGAGCATGGACAGATTGTCCGTACGTTCGCGCCGGGCGAGCATGACAAAGGGGGCGATGCCCACTCCTCCGGCCAGAATCAGGTTGGGACGAGCCTCGTCGATGCGGAACCAGCGTCCAAGCGGGCCCCAGACCGTGACTTTCTGTCCGGGCTCAAGCTCGGCGAGCTTGCGCGTGCCGCGTCCCACGGTCTGGAAAATGATGCGCAAGCCCTTGTCGGACACGTCGCAGACGGAAAAGGGACGGGGCCAGACCAGCTCCACGCCCCAATGCGCGGGGCGGATCATGACGAACTGTCCGGGCTTGCATGTCCAGCCGGGCGCGGAAAGCACAAGGTCGATGAGGGAAGGGTCGCTTCCGGGACGGCAGGACAGAACCTCCAGATCCCGGCATGGTGTTTGACTGTCGATCATATGAAATTCCCGGACTCTTGTCCTGGGTCATGGGTGACGGGTGGAACCTCGCCCACCATGCGGGCCAGTTCGGCCTGACGCTCGGCGGGGGAGAGGCTTGCGCACAAGGTGTAGGTCACGCCATCGTGAACTTCCTTGCGGATGGCGAAATGTTCGTCGGCCAGCCGGGCCAGCTGCGGCCAGTGGGTGATCAGGATGACCTGCTGGCGTGCGGACAAAAGGCGGATGCGCTCGGCGACCTTGATCAGGGTCTGCCCACCTATACCCGAATCGACTTCGTCGAAAAGCAGGGCCGGGAGCTGAGCCCTGGCGCGCAGGCTGACCACGGCCAGCAGAAAACGGGACAGCTCGCCCCCCGAGGCGATACGATCAAGGGGCTGGGCATCGAGACCGGGGTTGGGCACCCATAAAAACCGGGGCCTGAGTTCGTCAATCCCCGCATGGATGGTCAGGGTCCGAAAATCGACCAGCACCCGCAAATGCTCCGAAAATCCCAGATTGACGAGCTCGCTCTTGAGCCCCGCTGTCAGATCAACGGAGGCCGCCTCCCGCGCGGAATTCAGCGCCGCCGTGGCCAGCCCCAGGGCCTTCGCCGCCTGGACCTCGTCCTTTTCCAGGCGTTGCAAGGCAAGGCCGCTTTCGTCCAGGAAGGACAGATTCTCCTCGATCTCCTCGCCAAGCGCCACGATGGAATCCAGGGATCGCTTGAGCTTGCGCTGCAGCTGTTGCAGCTCCCACAGGCGCTTCTCCACTTTTTCGGCATCGAAATCCGCGTTCCGGTCCGAACCGAGGGCGCGCAGGTCGCGCACCATGTCGGACATGCCATCACGAAAACGCCCGACCTCCCTGGCATGCTCGCCAAATCCCTCGTCCGCCTCGCCCAGCCCGGCCAGGGCCCGTTCCAGAGACGTCAGCGCGTCCTGCAGGCCGTTCTCGCCCAGCAGCAGGCCCTGGGCTTCATCGGCCAGCGCATGGGTCTTCTCGGCCCTGCGGGAAGCGTCACGCAGGCGCAGCAGCTCATCTTCCTCGCCGGGGCGGGGGTCCACCTTGCGTATCTCGGCCAGTTGAAATTCCAGAAATTCGCGCCGCTCCAGCAGCCCGGCCATGCGCCGCTGCACCTCGGCCTTGCGCGCCAGGATGGCCTGCAATGCTTCGCGGGCCTCGCGCTGGGAGACAAGGATTTGCGGATCCGCCAGGAACGCATCCAGGATCTCGACATGATGTTCCGGCGAAAGCAGACGTTGCTGACCGTGCTGGCTGGTGTGCATCAGGAGGCGGGGACGAAGCTCGGCCAGGCGCTCCTGGGAACCCAGGTCGTCGTTGATGAAGAGGCGGCTGCGGCCGGTCTTGGCGGAGAGTTCGCGGCGCAGGAAAAGCTCCTCGCCTTCAAGGTGGAACACGGCCTCGACCAGGGCCTTTTCACGGCCGGGGCGGACCAGGTCGGCGGCGATGCGCTCGCCGAGGATGAAATCCAGGGCGCGAAGGATGAAAGACTTGCCCGCGCCGGATTCGCCCGTGAGCACGTTCAGTCCCGGACAAAATTCAAGCTCGACATCGTCGATGAGGGCCAGATTCCGAATGCGCAGTGTTTCGAGCATATCCGCCTTGTGCTTAGGTTGCGTGCGTTCCCGGAACGATCGCGGGGCGCAGCAGGTCCCGGATCCGTCCGGATTCGTCATGGGCCTCAAGCCGTCGCCAAAAGCGATCTTCCTGCCCCTGGCGCAGGGCTTCGTCCCTGGCCGCCAGCAGTTCTTCGAGGCCCTGCCGCACGCGAAAGGCACGGCAATTGGTGGCCCCGAGTTCCAATGTCAGCCGCCAGTTCGTGCGTTCGCGCAATGAGAGATAGGACAGGGCCTTGAGCCGCAGGCCGTCCCATCCGCTGTCGCGGGCGAGGATTCGGGCCATCTCCCGGTACACGTCCGTGTTTTGTGGCTCGAATTCGCTGGCCAGCACCAGACATTCCAGGCTTGATGCCGGCAGGTGCTTCTTGGGGTTGAACACGAATCCGGGCCTGAAAACCTGCCTGCAACGTTGTAGCTCCCTGGCCCAGGCAAGGCAAATCAAAAGCGGCGTGCTCCCCGGGTCCGGGGACGAAGGCGCGCAGTGACGCCTGTGCCGCAGAAAAAAAAGACGCGACAGGCGCACATCCTCAAACCGGAGCGCCCCCATGCCGCCCGCCAGATTGACTTCTGGCGAGGACTCGTACTGCCCTTTCTCCGCCACCGGCACGGCCAGGCGCATGAACTCGTCCCGGCCGAGCCGGGCCTGCAGCCGCAGCAATACGGCCAGAATCTCTTCCGTCAGGGGCAGGGCCGAAAGCCCCGCCGCAAGAGCGTTTGCATCCATGTCCAGCCGCCCGGCCTCCCAGAGATGATACAGCGTCAGCCACCAGGCCACCCGCGCTTCGACCCCCCCGGCCGCCGACCGGCCGCCGATATCTTTGGCCGCGTCCAGCAGCGTCGTGGCGCGATGCTCTGGCAGATGCTCGCGCCTGACCCGCTCACGGGCGCGCAGGCCCATGCTGCGGGCCAGCAGATCCTCCGAACCCAGCCGCCGGGCCCAGGCGGCAAGCTCCGCGCCATCGCGATACACGGCCACCTCCTCGTCCGGGACGAACAGTTCCTCAAGGCCGGGCGTCGCCGGATTGATCAGGGCGCATCCGCAGGAAGCCGCTTCGAACAGGCGGAAATTGATCTCCCCGAAAATGGATTCGTTAGGCACGATCCGGCTGCGGTCATAAAAATCGAGCATGGACGCAAAGCCCAAATCCGCCCGCGCCTCAAGCGGCCCCAACTCCTTGAGCCAGTCCAGAAACCATCCCCGGACCGGCCTCTCCGGGGTGACCCGGCCTACAAACCCCAACCCCCTGCGCCGCTCGTCCCAGGGCGCAAGGGCGCGCTGCGATCCATACCAGGGCAGCCACAGGGTCCGGGCCGTGCCCCGCTCCCGGAACCAGGCCTGCCAATGCTTCTGGGTTGTGCAGAAGAGGTCGAAAAGGCGGGCGTAATACTGATGCCAGAAACTGTTCAAATGCGTGTCTATGGACCAGAAAACCTTGGGGCAGGAAAAAGCGTCGAGATCGACGACGAGGGTCCGGGGGCCAAGGGCTTCCTGCTGGATCAAGAGGTCGGGAACAAAATCCCCCAGAAGCGGGGCAAGGCGCACGATGCCCGCCCCCGGACGCAGGTCCTTCACGGTGTGTCCGAGGTCGGCCAGAGCCGTGCCCAGGCTCGAATCCAGACAGACAATGTTCATGATCCGCCTGCCAGCCGCTCCGCGCTTTCGAAAAGAGCGGCAAAGGCGGGAGTCTGCCGCAATGCGGACCATTCCGTGGCGGCCACGAGCCGTCCCTGGTCGAGGATGAGTCCGTGGGTCAGCAGCTCGTCCATGTACTCCGGAGAGTGGGTGGCCAGCACCAGGGTGCGCCCCTGGTCGGCCCAGTGCCGAAGCAGTTCGACCATGCGCGCCTGCCAGGAGGCGTCGAGGCCGGAAAAAGGTTCGTCCAGGACCAAGAGTTCCGGACCATGCACAACGGCGCGACCCAGCATGACCTGCCGCGCCTGACCGTAGGAAAGCGAACCCAGTGGCCGGTCCAGCCAGTCCTCCATGCCCCAGGCCCGGGCCAGCTCCCGCGTCTGGCTGACTTGCGTCTCGGAAAGGCCGCGATGCACGCCCAATCCGTCGCACCGGCCCGAAAGCAGCACGTCGCGGCAGGTGGCTTTGGGCTCGATGCGCTCCCCGATCCAGGGAGCCAGAATGCCTATGCGGCCCCGGATCTGCGCCATGCGCGTGAGCCCCGAACGTCCGAACCACCTCGCCTCGCCTCCCGGCCAGGGCCGTCGATATCCGGTGACAAGCTGCAGCAGAGTCGATTTGCCCCCGCCATTGTGCCCGAGCACGCCCCAGCATTCACCGCTGTTGACCGTCCAGCTCAGGTTGTCCACGGCAGCGCGGCCTTCCATGACCACGGTGCAGGATTCAAGCTCGACCACGGCACCCGAGCGGGCCGAGGCGGCCTGCCCCTGGGGCAGTTCCAGGGTGCCGGGTCGTACCTGCGCTGGTCGATCCACCAGACGTCCGTGCTCAAGATATATCCGTCCCCGGACCTCTTCGGGCACCGGCAGCAGGCCGTGACCACTGACCAGGAGGCGGGTGCGGCCCGTGGCCGCGATGCGGTTCAGCGCGTCGAGCAGCTTCAGCTGCCCTTGCCGGTCCAGCCCCTGGGTCAGTTCATCGACAGCGAGCAGTTTTGGAGAGGCGATGAGCGCCCGGGCCAGAAGCGCGCGTTTGGCCTGACCCGTGGATACCGCCCGCATGGGACGATCCAGGACCAGCCCCAAACCCATTTCAAGACCCAGGGCGCGCGCCTTTTCGCGTTCGGCCTCGGCAGGTTCGTGATAGAGAAAGGGGGTGTTGTGCAGCCCGGCGCAGATGATTTCCCAGACCGGCACGCGCAGGTCGTGGCGCAGGTACCAATCCGCCATGGAAGGCGTGACCAGGCGCACATGCGGACGCACGCCGATGGGCGACGACGATTCTTCCCCGAAAAGGCGGTAGATGCGCTGGCCGGAGCTTCGCTGCGAAGGCCACAGCTCGCCGACCAGCAGGCGCAGCAAGGTAGTCTTGCCCGCCCCGTTGTCGCCGAGAACGGCGAAATGTTCACGACCACCAAGGGTCAGGTTCAGGTCGTGCAGGATGCGGGCTGTGCCCAAATCCACATCGACGTGCCGAAGATGAATCTCAAGACTGTCCATGCTTCCTCTGGCTGCGGGCAAGTTGACCGGGAGTGGGCCCCGGACCGGAGGACAGTACTAGCGTTGCAGCAGCTCCATGTCGATAGTCAGATCAATGGTTTCGCCCATGACACCCATCCGGGTCCATTCCTCGGAGCCCACGTGGAAATCCAGGCGGTTTATGGAAAACGCGGCATGCAGGCCGAGCACCCTGGTGCCGGGCATCTTGTCCGTGAAGGGATGAGGTGCGATGCCGAGCACCCGCAGCGGAACCCTGACCTCGGCGGTCACGTCGCGGATGGTCAGGTCTCCGGTGACGGCGAGGACGCCGCCTTCTTCGAGGACCACTTTTCTGGAAGCGAAAATCATCCGGGGCGACTTTTCCACGTCCAGAAAATCCGGGCTGCGCAGATGATCGTCACGAGCGGGTACGCCGGTATGAACGCTTGAACTGTCGATCAAAAAATAGAACTGGCTTTTCTCGGGCGCGGCTGCATCATACTCGACCTGGCCGGAAAACCGACTGAAGACGCCGGGCACATAGCCCACGATATGACGAATCCGGAAACCCACGGAAGAATGCTCCATATCGATATCCCATTGCCCGGGAGCCTTTTCGGCCGCCAGGAGCACTCCGGGCCCCAAAATGCAAAAACCAGTGAATAAAACCATCTTCAAAAAAAATCGCATCAAAAAAATCTCCGCTAAGGTTGCGACAGGCCGGTTTCCGACATCGGAAAAAAGCCCGCCCCGGCCGCCTGGCTCCTTCGAACCACGTCGATCTGGAAAGCTCTCAAGGCCGGATTTGTCAGGCCCCCCTATCAGGGACGAACCTTTTGCGCCATACTTGAGCGTATGACAATTTTTCCTATTGACAGCCGATGGCGAATGTATCAAAAGGCGGCTTCGCGTTGTGGGGCTGTAGCTCAGCTGGGAGAGCGCTTGAATGGCATTCAAGAGGTCCGCGGTTCGATCCCGCGTAGCTCCACCACTTAAACGCTTAAAAAACATTACGTTTACTTGAATGCCGCAAACAACGAAGCTGTCAGAAATGACGGCTTTTTTGTTTTGGCTTCCGCTGATCCTCCCAGCGGGTCAAAACTATATGGTACGCCAAGAGGTGACGCACGGTTTGCTTTTTTTTGTAAGAAAAATGTATTGGCGAGTCCGAGCGTGACACATCTTGCCGTATTCACATGTTGTTTTGTAAGCACGCAACCCGCATGCGCCAACAGCATCCAATTGTTTTATGAACAGTTATCAGGCATTGTCGAACATTGAACGGTTCAATGCTTTCTTTCGACATGTGACACAATTCTTCCGCCACCCAGGCCTGTAGGGCCTTATGGATAGATAACCAATGACCGGAAAGAAACGTTCCAAAATCCTGATTGTCGACGACACTGAAGTGAACATCGACATTCTGGTGGAATTTCTCGGCGACACATATGATGTCAGCACGGCACCCGATGGCTTCGCGGCCCTGGAAAGTGTCGCCGCCAATCCCCCCGACCTCATTCTGCTCGACATCATGATGCCCGGACTGGACGGTTTTGGAGTTTGCGCGAAGCTCAAGGGCGATGCGGCAACTTCCGACATTCCGATCATCTTCGTAACCACCCTCTCCGACATGGCCACCGAATCCCGGGGATTTGACCTCGGTGCCGCCGACTTCATCACCAAGCCCTTCAGCAGCGCGGTGGTCAGGGCCAGGGTCAAAAATCACCTCGCCCTGCGCGAAGCTGCCCGGTTCAAGGCAGATGTGGAGCAAATCACGCGGCATGACCTCAACTCTCCCCTGACCACGGTCATTGACCTGCCGCAGCGCATGCTCTCGGACGAAAATCTTTCCAACGGACTGCGCGACATGCTGCAACGCATCGAGGACGCCGGGCGCTCGCTACTGGCCATGACCAATCTCTCCTCCGCGCTCTTCAAGATGGAGCAGGAAGCCTACACCCTGGCTCCCGCGAAAATCGACCTGACCGCCGAGGCACGCAAGGTCCTCTCGGCCCTCGAAGATGCCGCCCGGACGCGCGGCATAAGGCTGCAACTAATCGTCAACGGCGCCGACACCCCCGCCCCAGTTCATTTCATGGGCGAGGAACTGCTCTGCCACTCCTTGATCTGGAACATCGTCGATTGGGCCGTGGAGGCTTCCCCGCAAGAGGACTCCGTTCTGGTGTCCATTGAATCCAAATCATCGAGCTTGATTCGGATCGACATCACCTGCAAGACAGGAGCGCCCCTGGAACTTCGGGATATCTTCTTCGAAAAATACGCATGCGACAAAAAAAGCGGAACCGGGCTCAGGACATATTCCGCTCGGCTTATCGCAAGGACGCACGGCGGGGACGCCATCGTGAGCAGCAAGGACGGCAAGGTCGTGATCAGCATCTTCCTGCCCGCATGATGCATCGCCGATAAAAACCATCGCCCTTCTTCGGCCTCGGAAGGCACGGTCCGCGAACGGGACGCCGGTAAAATCCCGCTCCTGGACATGCGCGGGTTCAAACACGCTTCGATCCCGTCATTCAGGGCAGGCCCCGTTCCCGAAGCAAATGCTCAAAGCGCTTTTTACGTCACGGCCTGGCCAGCGGGCCATTCTTGCTGCATCCCACGCAACAGTCTGATTTCTTCGGCGTATCCCGGCAGTTCGTTCGGCGTTTCCAGATAAAACGGCAGATGCCGCAAGCGCGCATGATTGACGATGCGCCTAAATGCCGCCAGCCCGATATGCCCCTCGCCGATCCGGGCGTGACGATCCTTGCGGCTGCCCCTGGGATTCAGGCTGTCGTTCAGATGAATTGCGTGCAGATTTTCAAGGCCGACGACTCGATCGAATTCGGCCAGCACGCTGTCCAGGTCTCCTACGATATCGTATCCCGCGTCATGAACATGGCATGTGTCCAGACAGACCCCGATCTTTTCCGGCATCCGCGCACGGTCCATGATTTCCCGCAACTCCTCGAAAGTACTCCCGACCTCGCTGCCTTTGCCGGACATGGTTTCAAGCAGGACCAAGGTCATCGTCTGCATCGTGAGCACGGCGTCCAGTTGCGCCGCGATGAGCCGTATCCCCTCGTCCACGCCCTGCCCCACATGGCTTCCTGGATGAAAATTGTACATGTTTCCGGGAAGATGCTCCATGCGCACCAGATCGTCCCGCATCGTCTCCAGGGCAAAGTTCCTGACCTTGGCGTCGGCCGAGCACGGATTCAGCGTGTACGGCGCGTGAGCCAGGAAGGGGCCAAGTCCATGCTCCACGGCCAGCGCCCTGAACGCGGCTACATCCGCCGGGTCGATATCCTTGGCCTTCCCGCCGCGCGGATTGCGCGTGAAGAACTGGAACGCGCTCGCACCAATTTCGATGGCCGTGCGCCCCATGGCCAAAAAGCCCTTGGAAGAGGAAAGATGACATCCGATATTCAGCATCACGTGTCCTTTTTTTAAATGACGCCCCAGGCCCAGCCCATAAAGACGTGCCGAACGGAGCAGAGAATCCCAAAAAACAGGAAAGCCGCCCCAAAGGACGACTCTCCTGCCAATCATTTCTTCACGACACACGCCAGGCGGGTTCTCCATAAAACCGGACCTGAAACTTTGCGCTCCTAAATCTTGAACTTGCTGACCATGGTGTCAAGGCCCTCGGCCAGACCGGACAGGTTCTGCGCATTCTCGTGCACGGATTTTGCCGTCGAGGTTACTTCCTCGGCGACGCTGCGCACCTGCCCCACGTCACGGGCGATGTCGCGCACCACCGAGTCCACATGGGCCACGCTCTCATTGACCTGCTGAACTCCGACAGAGGCCTGGCCGACGTTTTCGGCAATGTCGCGCGTGGTCACGGACTGCTCTTCAACGGCCGCGGCGATGGACCCGACAATGACATCCACGTCACCGATGACCTCCGTGATCTCTGCGATTTCCGAAATCGTCTGACCGGTCGCCTGTTGGATGCCCTGGATACGGTTGCGGATCTCTTCGGTCTCCTTTGCCGTCTGTTGGGCCAGTTCCTTGATCTCGTTGGCGACAACGGCGAACCCCCGCCCGGCATCACCGGCCCGGGCCGCCTCGATGGTGGCATTGAGCGCAAGCAGGTTGGTCTGCGAGGAAATGGCGGTGATGGATTCTGTCACCTTGCCGATATCCCTCGTCGCCGCGCCCAGCTCACTGACCTGGGCCGTGGCCTTGCTCGCGGCGGACACGGCCCGGACAGTCATCTCCTTGGCCTTGCCGGTGCTGACCGCGATCTCGGAAATGGTCGCGCTCATTTCATCCGAATTGGTGGCCACGGTGCCGATGTTGACCGTGAACTCCTCCATGGCCGCCGCCACGGTGTTCATGTTCGAACTCATGTCGTCCGTGGAGGATGC
Organism: Desulfomicrobium macestii; assembly: GCF_014873765.1. Classification (NCBI taxonomy): domain Bacteria; kingdom Pseudomonadati; phylum Thermodesulfobacteriota; class Desulfovibrionia; order Desulfovibrionales; family Desulfomicrobiaceae; genus Desulfomicrobium; species Desulfomicrobium macestii. Next base: position 41,600 of record NZ_JADBGG010000005.1, read on the forward strand.
CGCCGCCTTGGAAGTTTGCGTCATCGTGTCCGCGTAGCCGTTGAGGCTGCCGGCCAGCTGCAACAGCCCCTGGGAGGCGCTGGCCACCTGATTCGAGCTTTGCGCCACACTCGCGAGCATGTTCCGGATCTTCTCCATGAGCTTGTTGAACCAGGAACACAGCTCGCCAATCTCGTCGCTGGACGTGACCGCAAGGCTGTCGGTCAGGTCGGCCCGGTCTTCCGTGATGTCGACGATACGCGTCTTCATGAGCGACAGCGGGCGGATGATGAGACGCATGAGCACAAACGAGCTGATCAATCCGGCCGCCATGAGCACCACCGCCATGAGGGCCAGGATATAGAATCCCACATCGCGGATCGCCGTGGTCCAGGAGGACGCATCGAATGCATAGACCAGAACGCCGACCTGCCCGCCCGCATAATCCCTGACCGGGAAAGCCGCCAACGCTGCATTGCCGTATCGTTCATAAACAGTGCCCTGCTGTCCTTTCAGCAAAAAATCCAGGGTCACGAGACCCTCGACCCGTCCGTCCTCGGTGGGGGTGACCAGAACGAACTTGTCGCCGACCAGAGGGTTCTTTTCCGGATTTTGCAGGGCCGTGGCCACGGACAGATTCGCGGCGTTCATGTACACGACCATGCTCTGCCCCTCACCGGAGGCGGCTCCCGCGATGACGGACTCGAAGGATTCAAGGGTTTCGACCGACCCCAACTGCTTGCCGTCGGCATCAACTACCGGAGCTATGCCTCGGATGGCGAAGCCGCCGCTGCCGACCTCGATACCCTTGATGGGCTTGCCGTTGGTATTTACCTGCACGACCGTTTCCCTGAAAGAGGTCAGGTCGTCGGAGATGTCGACCCACTCCCCGCTGCGCTTGGTCTGCTTCTCCCGCCACAGGCGCACCAGGCTGCGCGCCTTGGGCAGATGAAAATGCAGCTGCATGGACTTGCCCGAGATGCTCTTGAACCCGGCCAGATCGTCTTCAAGCAACCTCCTGAGCTCGTCCCGGGCCTGCTGCATGAGCGGGTCCGCTTCATTTTCGATATTGCCCATATGAGCCAGCTCAAAGGCCTGCACCACATCCGTGCGCCGGGAAAAAAGCGCGGCCTTTTCAAGTCCCTGAGTCGCCAGCGTGGCAATGGCGGTGTCCACCTCGCGCGATTTCTCCTCGGCAATGGAGCGCAGCAGTTGCCCCTGAAAATCAGTCAACTGCGAGCGGATGAGCAACCCGCCCGCAAGGCCAAGGACGACCACCGAAATAAAAAGCGGGAGGACAAATTTGAATCTGAGTTTCATGCCACACTCCAACTGTTTGATTTGAACACGAGCCTTTTCAAAGAGTACTCCCGCATAACCCAGCACTCAGGGGACTTCAACATTTCGTGTTCATTTAATTCGTATCAAGTGATTCAATTTTTACAAAAGGCCTGGAGTTCCGCATCAAGCCTATTTTCAGAACAAACGCCCCTGCACTGCATCCAGTCCAGGGGCGTCGAAATGACAGGGAACAGCAAGCCTTACTTCTTGCGTTCCAGACACAGCGCATGCGTGGTGCACGCAGTCACGCAGGCCGGTTCCAGACCGGCATCAAGGCGGTCCATGCAATAATCGCATTTCCCGACGATATTGTCCTCCTCGTGCAGGACAGGAATGTTCCAGGGGCACGCCGCGATGCACGCCTCGCATCCGATGCACAAGTCCTTAACCACGTACACAAGACCATCGGACTCCCGGCGCACCATGGCTTCCGTGGGACAGGCCGCAACGCAGGCGGGGTCGTCACAATGATAGCAGCTTCGAAAAGAGGCCTTCATCACGATCTTGCCGTCTTTGAGTTCTGGCTTGCCGGAGGTGTGTACGGCGTATTTGATCCCGACGGGATTATTATTCTTGACCTTGCAGTGCACTTCACAGGCCTTGCAGTGAATGCAACGCTTCTTGTCCAATTTCATTCTGTAATTGCTCATCGCTGCCCCCTAGATTTTGCGCACGCCGACAAAATGTTCCTGCATGGAGAGACATCCCCCGCCCTTGTCCCAGCTTTCCAGACCGCCGGGCATGAGCTCATGGTCGGCCGCGCCCTTGCCTATGGCCCGCGATTCCACCGGCAGCTTGTGCCCGAATCCGTGAACCATGAACAGGGCTTCCGGATGCACGCAATCCGTCACAAACGCCCGAATTCTTCCGCTTTCACCCCTGACCGAGAAGACCTCGACCAGGTCGCCGTCGGCGATACCCATCTCGGCGGCGCGGCTGGTGTGAATCCAGGCCACGTTCTCGGGCATCTGCTCGGCCAGGAGAGGATTATTGACCGTGTGCCCCTGGGTGTGCACGCCGACCCGGCCAAAGGCGATGCGGAACATCCCCTGCGGCGGACGTGCCGGAGAAACGTACGGAGGCAGAGTGTCATGTCCGGCCTTGGCCCACTTGCCGCTCAACATCTCGATCTTCCCCGATGGCGTGGGCAGCTTGATTTCGGACATGGGGCGGTACAGAGGCTTGTCGGCCAATTCCACAAAACCCTTGGCCTTGAAGTCCTCGATGCTCACGCCGGTCTCCTGCAACTGGTAGTTCCAGAGGTCCTCGATGGTCTCGAAGGCCAGGGGATCAAGACCCAGGCGCTTGGCCAGACCGCAGATGATTTCCCAGTCGGCCTTGGAGTCAAAGGTCGGCTCCTGAGCCCGGTGCCTGACAAAGAACTGGGGTTTGAGGCCCGACTTGCCGGCGATGATGCTCTCACGCGCCAGGTAGGTGGACAGGGGCAGAACCACATCCGAATTCCAGGCCGTGTCGGACCAGGAGAAGGTGATGCTGACCAGAAGGTCGAGCCCGGCCCATTTTTTCTTCAACGCCTCGGGATCGGGCATGGCCATGAGCGGATCGTGGCGAAAACAGAGGTAGGCCTTGACGGGGTAGGGTTCGCCCGTGACGATGGCGTCATAGGCAAGGTTCACAAGGCCCGGGCCGCCGTCGAACTGCGGGTATTTCCAGCCCACGCCGTCGGCCCGCTTCTCTTCCGGCTTGGGGAAGAGATCGGCCAGCTTCTTCAGGCCCTTGCGGCCCACTTCCTTGGCCGCATTGACGAAGGGCAGTCCGCCCTTGGCGCCGATGGAACCGAGCAGGGCGTTGATGATGTAGGCTGTGCGGCAGACCTGAAAGGAGTCGTTGTAGCGGGCGACCATCCAGCCGGGATGCCAGACCACGCTCGGGGCGGCGGCGGAGAGCTGGCGGGCCAGATCGACGATGGCCTCGGCCGAAGCGCCGGTCTCGGCGGCGGCCCACTCGGGCGTGTAGGGCTTCACGAATTCCTTGAGCTGCTCGAAGCCGTCCACGAACTGCTCGACGTATTCCTTGTTGTAGAGCCCCTCGTAAATGAGCGCGTGGATGACGCCGAGGTTGAAGCCGTAGTCCGTTCCGGGACGGATGAGGAAGAAATTGTCGGCCTTGCTCGCGCTGACGTTGCCGCGGATGTCGATGACGGTCAGCTTTGCGCCCCCGGCGATGCCGTCCAGGGCGGCGTTGACCTCGGCCACGTTGATGGCCTCCATGATATTGCGGGTCTGGAGGATGATGTGCTTGGCGTTGCGCAGGTCATAGGCCACCATCTTGCGGCCCACGCCGATGACGGACTGCGCGCCGTGCTGCACGTTGCGGGCGCAGGAGGCGTCATGGTTGCAGTAGTTGGGCGAGCCGATGCCGCGCATGAAGGCCTGATGCAGATCCGGGAAGGGACCTCCGCGGTCGCTCCACAGCACCGAACGGGGGCCGTGCTCGGCCATGATCCCCTTGAGTTTGTCGGCCACGTAATCCAGGGCTTCGTCCCAGGACACTGCCCGCCATTTGCCTTCGCCGCGCTCGCCCACGCGAATGAGCGGAGTCTGGGGCTTTTCCGGATCCTGCTCCAGGGCGATACCTGCCGCCCCGCGGGCGCAAAGCCCCTTCTTGAGCGGAGAAAATTCGTTACCCTGGACGCGAACGGCCTTGCCGTCCTGCACATCCACCTGGATTGGGCAGCGCACGGTGCACATGCCGCAGACACTGAACACTGATTTTGTTGCCGTCATGGCCATCTCCCGCTGATAAGGCGCGAGACCCGAAATCGGGCCCCGCTGATGGTTATTCAATATGATTGTTTGTCACTACCTGCAGACATGAGACAAGGAAAACACACCCGGGGAATGACCTTTTTTTCACAACCTCATCCTGGTCTAGCCCCCGCGCAAGCCCTTTTCTTTTCCGTGCTTGTATCAATTCTTCGTAGCTCCTGCTTCTCGTTCTCAAGGATGCGCCCGCCATTTTTTTTGATTGGCGTGAATCCGCATATCGTCACGACGAACATCCGCGCGTCTCTATTTCCCGATCACGGAAGACTTCGCGCCGATCAGCGTCAATCCACGCACCTTGTCCAGGAAGTCGTCCCGACGCACATCGTCCCGCTCCTCGCCGGGGCGCAGGGTCGAAATGACGAGACGACCGACCACGGCACGCCCTTCGCCCCCTTCCGGCAAAGCGGTGCGCACGCCCCAAAGATTGTGCAGCATGAGCGGTTCGTTCCGGTCGCTTGTGCCGAGGTAGAGCCCGATATGGCCCGGCAGCCAGATCAGGGAAGCAAACGGCACTCCCTGGGTGCGGATGGCGTGCAGCTTGGCGACAGCGTCCAGTCCCTCCAGGGAAAGGGATTCGCCTCCGTGTTTCGCCTGCTGCGAGGAATTGCGCGGCAGCCAGATGCCAAAGGGCAGGAACAGGTCGCGCATGGTGGATGAGCAGTCGCGATTCTCGAACATGCCTCCCCAGCCGTAGAGCTGCCCGGACATGGCGTCGGCCAGATCCGCCACGGAGCGCGAAGTCAGCGGCAGCGGCATGCGCGACGCCTGCAGATAGCCAAGCTCGGCCAGGGCCACCTTTGCCCGGCCCGTGGCGTCCCGGACAGGGACCTTGACCATGAAACCCTGCCCACCCCGGGAATGCAGGGGAAAAATGGCCCCGATATGGGTCTGTCCCAGAAACATGTCCTGCCCGATCAGCGAAGTCTCGTCCTTGCGCAGGGCCACCATGGCCCTTGATTCGTATTGCGCGCAAAAATTCTCGTCCGTCAGGGCCACGTCCTCGCTACGCACCCATCCGTTGGCAAAGGCCGTCTCGACGTAATACCAGGCCCGATCCAAAGAGACATGGGTGATGAAGACAGGCGTGCCCATCCACACGGCGGTGTTCTGAAAATAGTCGAAGGGGAAGCCTTCGCCGGGCCGTTTCGGGTCCAGAAAAAACGGCCGGTTCGAGGGCAGCACGCGCATGGAGGTGTTGCGTACGGTGATGGCCGGAGCGCTCAAGGAGGGATATGTGGGCAGATCCTGCAAGGCCACGACATGCACCCACCTGTCCTGCGGATACGGCTGCAGATTTTCGGCGTAGCCCTGTTTGGATCCGAGGCCGCGCACGCCCCAGGAAATGTCTTTCGCGGACAATGACGCACGCACCTGCTTCCACGGCGCAAAAAAACGCTCCAGGGCCTGGTTGTGCATGGCGACCTGCTCCGCCGGGGCCATGAGCGGCTGATCCGACACCTGCACTGCAAGGCTTGCCCGCTGCGGCACGGCAAGGACGATTTCCGAAAGCAGTGCCGGACCTTGCGGCGTCTCGTCCGTCTCCACCAGCGCAGGGCCGGAATCGGGCAGGATCTCGGGGCGGGGCTTGCCCGCGCAGGCGCTCAGGAGCGAGATGAAAACCGCCGTCCAAACCCCGAGAATCAAACCGCGCAAAATTTTCTTCATGTTTCCTGACCCATGCGTTGATGTGCGAAAATCTGCCCGTCCGGCACAGGCTTGGCCAGTACGCTCCTGTCCCCCGCCGCGCTCAATACACCTTGCGCCGGGAAAACCCCTTGCCGATGACGTTGAACGTGTTCTCGAAAATGACGAATGCGTCGGGATCGAGAGTGAATATCAATTCCTCAAGTTTTTTTTGCTGCACGTTGTTGACCACGGTCATGACCACCTGCTTGGGTTGCCCGGTGTACCCGCCACGCCCTTCGAGCAGGGTCACGCCCCGGTTGGCGCTCTTGATGATGGCGTCCGAAATGACCTGCGCATGATCGGAGATGATGAACACAAGCTTGCGCTGATTGAACATGCTCAGGACATAATCCATGATCTGGCTGGTCACGAAAACCATGATCAGGGAATAGAGCACCATGTCCGTCTCCAGCAGCGAGAAGCTGACGGTGAACAGGGCCGCGTTGAATATGAAGCTGACCTGGCCGATGCGGAATCCGAAACGCTGGTGCAAAAGGATGCCGAGAATATCGAGCCCGCCGGACGATCCGAGGGAACGCATGCTTATTCCCGATCCCGCGCCGAGCATGGCCCCACCGGCAATGGCCGCGAGCAGATGGTCGTGCACGGGAAGGGTGAAGCTGATGATCTCCATCCAGGCCGTGATGGCGCACATGCCGTAGGCCGTGTACAGCACGAATCTGCGGCTGATCATGACCCAGCCGATCACTGCGATGGGAATGTTCAGGACGAAGAGCCACAGTCCCGGAGTCAGCGTTTCCGTGAAGTAGTAGATCAAAAGGGCGATGCCCGACACGCCGCCGGTCACGAATCCGTGCGGCACGGCCACCGACTTGATGGACATGGCGATAAGAAAGCTGCCCACGGTCAGGAGAAATATGTTCCACGGGATGGAATAGGCGTAGAGCCGAAGTTTGGAGTTCATGGATGGCAACATGCCGCGTTTAACGAAAATGTCCAGCCTTTTGCCGAGGCAACGCCGTGACAAGCCCGCGTCTCATCCTCGTGGACGCGCCAACCTCTTCTTGTCCTGTCGCCCTCCCCTGCGCTACGCTGCGGCAAATCCATCGCCGGGAGCACTTCCATGAGCATCAAAGTCGCCACGCATATCGATTTCACGGCCATGACCCAGATTTTTGCGCAGGCCGGGCGCAAGGGACGAGACCTCCTCTACGAGCACGAGGTTTACAGCCTGCTGCGCAACCTCGGCTCCGAGACGCCGCCGCGCAGCCTCCTGCTCCTGGCCGGAACGCGGCCATCGGACGAGGAACTGCTGGCCCTGCCCGGAGACAGGGTCGTGCTCAAGATCGTCTCGCCCTACATCGTGCACAAGAGCGACGTCGGAGGCGTGCGCATCATCCCCAAGCATCCGGACAAGATCCGTTCGACCTGGCGGCGCATGATGTATGAAGTCGCCGAAAATTATGCCGATCGCATCGAGCGCCGCCCCGCCCATGCTCCGGCGCACTACCAGGGACTGACCGGCGATGCGCTGGTCTCGGCCATCTCCCAGGACATTCAGGGCGTGCTCCTGGTGCAGTTCATTCCTCCGGACGCCACCTCTTTCGGCAACGAACTCATTGTCGGCCTGCGCGCCACGCGCGAATTCGGCATGGTCCTCACCGCCGGAGTCGGCGGCACGGACACGGAGCTTCTGGCCGACAATTTCCGCAAGAACCGCAGCATCGTCTCGGCCTCCACGGAACTCAACGACGGCGAGTCCTTTTTTGAACTCTTCAGGCGCACCGTGGCCTACAAGGTCCTGGCCGGAAAGACGCGCGGCCAGAAGCGCGTGGTCGCCGACGAACAGCTCATCGAATGCTTTTCGGCGTTCATCCAGGTCGGTAACTTCTTTTCGCCCACGGCCGTGGACGCCCCCTTCGTCATCGAGGAACTGGAGATCAACCCCTTCGCCTTTTCGGACTTCATGATGGTGCCGCTCGATGGAATGTGCCGGTTCTCGCTGCCGCAAAAGACGCTGGCCGCCCCCAGGCCCGTGGAAAAGATCCACACCCTGCTGCATCCGGTCCGCATCGGCCTGATCGGGGTGTCCACTTCCCGGCGGAACTTTGGCCGCGTCATCCTGCAGAACGTCCTGGCGCACGGATTCCCGGCGGACAGGATAACGGTCGTCCATCCGGCCGCGACGGAAATCGACGGCGTCGCCTGCGTCCGGGAACTGTCCGCCCTTGACGAGCCGGTGGATCTCTTCGTGGTGGCCGTGGCGGCCGAAAACCTGCCCGAACTGATCGAGGAGATCATGTACTGCAAAAAGGCCGCATCCGTGTTGCTCATCCCGGGCGGCCTGGGCGAAACGCAAGACAGCAAGGCCATGGCTGAAAGGATCATGGCCTGGATCGACGACGGTCACAGGCAGGGCGACGGGCCCGTCTTCCTGGGCGGCAATTCCATGGGCGTCATTTCCCATCCGGGAAACTACGACACCTGGTTCATTCCCGAGAACAAGCTGCCCAAGGGTCGGGGACAGCACCATCGCAACTCCGCCTTCATCAGCCAGTCCGGGGCGTTCATGGCCACACGCATGAGCCGGGCCCCGGAACTTGACCCGGCCTATCTGATCTCCATCGGCAACCAGAACGACCTGACCCTGGGCGACTTCATGGCCTACTTCAGGAGCCATCCGGACACGGACGTGATCGGCGTCTACTGCGAAGGATTCAATGACCTGGACGGCGTGCACTTCACCCGCGCCGTGCGGGAGGCGGTCCTGGCCGGCAAGGAGATCATCTTCTACAAGGCCGGGCGCACGCCCGAGGGCAAGACCGCGACGTCCAGCCACACGGCCTCCCTGGCGGGAGACTACACGGTCTGCGAATCCTGCCTGACCCAGGCCGGAGCCATGGTGGCCAGATCCTTCAACCAGTTCACGGAACTCTACATGCTGGCCAAGGGCCTGCATGGCAAGACCATTGCCGGAAACCGCATGGCCGCCGTCTCAACGGCCGGATACGAGGCGGTGGGCATGGCCGACAACATCACGGCCGATGACTTCGAGCTGCGCATGGCCGCATTCCGTCCCGCCACAAGACAGCGCATCTCCAAGGCCCTGGCTGCCTGCGGACTCGACAGGCTGGTCGAGGTCAAGAATCCGCTGGACATGAACCCCGCGGCCACCGACGAACTTTTCACGGAGGTCGTGGAAGCGCTGGCGGCGGACCCGGGTGTGGACCTGGCCGTCGTCGGCATGATCCCGCTCACTCCGTCCCTGTCCTCCCTGGACATGGACGCAAGCCAGAACATTGCCGAGCGCATCAGCGCCATAGCGCGGCACAGTCCCAAGCCCATCGTGGCAGTGGTCGACGGCGGCGAGATGTACAACCCCTTCGCGGCCATGCTGCGCGAACGGGGCATGCCCGTGTTCAGGGATGCGGACCGGGCCGTGAGGGCCCTCGGGCTGTATGTTCAGGCCCGGCTTGGAGCGGAAAACCTGCGCTGCAGGAGAGGGGGAAACGTGGAAGAAAAAAAGGCTAGTCCTCTGCGTTCCGGCGCAGATTCTTGAGACGAGACTGTTTGGCCTTGGATGCCAGACGCCTCTCCTTGGAAGCCCGGGTGGGCTTCGTGGCCCGGCGAGGCTTGGGACGCACGGCGGCCTGGGCCACCAGATGCGCCAGTCGCTCAAGGGCGGCCTTGCGATTGGCCTCCTGGGTGCGATGCGACTCGGCCCGGATGACCAGCTCTCCGTCCACGGTGAGCCGCTTTCCGGCCAGCGCCTCAAGACGGGCCATCCCGTCCTCGTCCAGCCCGCGAATCGCGTCCAGGCGAACGCGCAGACGCACTGCCGTCGCGACCTTGTTCACGTTCTGGCCGCCGGGACCGGAGGAGCGGATGAATTCGAGGCGGATGTCCTCGTCTTCGATATGTACGCGGGGTGTGATTAACATGGGGAGTGGATACCGAAAATGTCTTGGTTCCGAAAGCGAAAAGGGCAGCCTTGGCCGCCCTTTTCGTGCTTGATGATTTTTCCTTGCGATCAGCCGCAGCTTCCGCCGCATCCGCAGGAGGAGCACCCGCCTTCGCCCTCGGGGAAGACCATGCTCGATTCCACGGTAAAGCCCACGTTCTGATCAAAGAGAACGGTCATGGGTTTGGCCTGCTCGAACAGGGCCCCCTCGACCAGAAAGGAATATCCGTCCACGTCGAAGATCTGATCATTGTCTTTCTGCTCGTCCAGGGCCAACCCGAGACGGGGTCCGCCGCAGCCGGAAGCCAGGTATATTCGAATGGGTTCCTTGTCCTTGCCGCCAAAATGCTCGTCCAGCTGCGCCTTTGCCGCCGGTTGGAGAGTAAACATAGATGCCTCCTATAGTTTGAATAGGTGAAAATTTAATCCCGACAGACGATATGTCAACACCTCCGGCAGCGAACTTCCAAAATTTGGCGCGAATCCGGCAGGGGTACCGACCGCAGGCACAAAAAAAGCGGACCCGGAGCCCGCTTTCAGCAAATTCAAGATTCAAACGATCAGCGCATCAAATAAAAACCAAGGTCGCTGTCGTAGCTTTTCTGGTCCGCGAACTGGCATCCGACATACCTATCGTTCATGTATTTGACCCGAGTCACCCGGGTGACTTCCGTATTGCGTGAATCATCCAGACGGAAACGGACCTTGATCAGGGCCCCCCGGACCAGGCGATGGGAAAGCAAGGTCGTGAAGCCGACGCCGTTCAGGGAGACATTTTCCAGCAGAAAATCACCAGTCTCGCCCGTTTCGGGATTTTCGAACTGCCCGGCAAGCTGCACATTCTTGCGGTAATACTGCCTGCGCTCCATGGCCTGCTTTTCCTCGTTGAGGAGCAGCACAAGATTTGCGGCCACATTGCGGAATTTGCGAAAGCCCCGGGTCGTGGCCCTGCTCGTATCGCAAATCCCGATCAGCGGGGCGACATCTTCCTGAACTCCGGACACGACATCAAGAAGCACCGAAAAATAGGGCATCTGCCTGGTGGCGCTTTGCTGGGCGATCTTGGTGTTGATGCGCTGGCTGACATCCAGAGCGGCGGGTCTGGCCGTATTGGGCATGATCACCGCGAACTTGTTGGAGGCGATGCGGCACGGCACGTCGACCTTTCGCACCTCCTCGCCCAGGACCACGGCGAGCGTTTGAATGATCTTGTCCACGCTCGAAGGACCATATTCCTCGTTGAGCCTGCGCAAATTCTCGATCGTGACCATCAACACGCTCGAAGGGGTTCCATAGCGCTTGCAGACCTCGATCTCGCGCTCCATGTAACGGTCAAAGGTCCGCTTGTTCGGCAGGCCGGTCAGCTGGTCCGTTTCGGCCATGCGCCTCATGGCCTGAAAATAGTATGCCCGCTCAAGAGCCACGGAGGTAACCTCGGCAATGGCCGCGAAGTCCGCCAGATTCCTCTTGGTAAAGGGCTCTCCATGACGGGTGTCGATGAGTTCCAGGACACCGTAAACCATATCGCCACTCTTGAGCGGCACGGCCATCACCGTTGAACAGCCCTTGGTCTTGGCCGTCAGGAATTGTGTAGTGAAGCGCGGGTCCCGCGCAGTGTCCTCAATCAGCAGGGCATCTCCGGTCTCTGCGACCCATCCGGCCAGGCCCGTGCCCTTCCGCAATTTCTTTCCGCTGACCAAATCGGTCTTTTCCCCCACAACATGATTGAAAGTCAGGTCCCCGGTGTCCGGATCCACAAGCAAAAACGCCAGGTGCCTGGGAGAAAAAAAGCTCTCCACGTGGACACAAATTTCTTCAAGTGTTTTTTGAATGCTGGTACGATGCGAAAGTCCCCGGGAAATCCCGAGAAGGACATTTATGCACGAAGAAGGGGTAAGCGGCTCCATCTTTGGCTCCTGCTGATGAGCTGAAATACATCTCTATGTACAGGTTTCATTACTTGGAGAAAAAGCAGGAATTTGTCAAATATCTTGTATTTTGCAGATAACCACGCTCATGTCGCGGGTCCTGGCCCACGACTCAAGCGCTGACAACGTCGCCGGGTAGGGATGCCCGATGGCCACGGCAAGCCCGGTACGCTTGGCCAGGCTCTCGGCTTTTTTGAGCTGCAGCAGGATTGCATGCTCCTTTGCCGTATTGTCGAGAAAGATATGCCTTCTGTAGTAGCGCAGACCCAGGGTTTTGCTCACGTCGCGCACGCAACTCTTGGGCGTGGTCAGGCTGTCCACGAAAAATTTCCCCCGTCCTTGCAGATGGGCAAGCACTACGGTCATGGCCTTTTTGTCCTGGGTCAGACGCGAACCCATGTGATTGTTGACTCCGTCCACTTCCGGCAGGCGCGCCAGATTGTCGGCCAGAGTCTGTTCCAGAACGGCCGGGTTCATGTTCACGCGCAAGGTCCCGGGACCGGAATTGGCCGACTTGGGATAGCCCTCCGGCTCGCAGGGAAGATGCAACAGCAGCTCAAGATTTTTCTGCCTGGCCAGGTCGGACACCTGACGAGCCTTGGTGTTGTGCGGCAGCACCGAAAAGCTGACCGCGAAAGGCAGATCGGCCAGCCGCTTGGCCACGGCCATGCTCTCGCCCAGATCGTCGATGATGATGACGAGCCGTGGGGCCCTCACGGTCGGAACCTCGGGCTCCGGCTCGGGAACCAGGGACAGGGGCAGAAAGATGTGATGAGTCGGCTCGCCAAGGATGGAAATCTCAAGATCGCGAGGGTTGCTGTCCACGGTCTTCAGGCCAAAATCCGGCCCGAGTTGATCCAGGTTCTTCTTGAGTTCGGCCAGAAAGGGAAAAACTTCGTGCCCCAGATTGATGGTCAGGTTCTGATAATAGAACTCCTGACCGCCATGACGCCGTACCTCCACGGTCCTGTGGCGCATGAGGCTCTCGGATTCGCCCTGGGCGGCAAGGCCCATCAGTATGGCCAGATCGACACTGCGGACCTTGGCGTCAAAATCGTCGATCTGGGCCTCGTATGCCAGCGGCTGGTTCTTTCGAACCGAAGCGTCCCTGGCGGAAACCTGGCTGGGCCGGGCTTCCTTGCGGCTTTGCGGGGCAGGCTCTTCAAACGACTTGTGTGCGACCGGCGGCTGAACTTTCCCGGACTTGCTCGGAGCGTTTCTGAGCGGCAGATGCATGGCCACGAAAAGGGTCAGACCGGTCAGGAGGACGACGCAAATCCAGAGCAGTGATTTGAACAGCGAAAAGCCGGACGCCTTGGCCGCTGGCTTCTTCTTTTTTCGTTTTTTTGGGGGCATGGAGGTGGAAAGAACGCGGGACGACAGGAGCCGTCCCGCGTTGCGATGAGAATCAGTTGGTGAGCTGCATGAAGCGCGGCAGGGACTTGACCATACTCAGACCTATGCGCAGCTGGTTGTCCTTGGCCAATGCTTCCTTGGCTTCAAGCGCTTCCGGGTCCAGCACCGTATCCCCATTGGGATTGTCCAGATGCTTGGACAGGTTCGCTTCCCTGAAATCACGTGGCTCGACGGCATCCTCGGCCGCGAGCGTGAAGGGGAGCTCCACGTCGGGGTCGATGCCCTCGGCCTGGATGGAGCGCCCGTTTGGCGTGTAGTAGAGCGCGATGGTCAGCTTGACCGCCGAACCGTCGGACAGGGGCATGATGGTCTGCACCGAACCCTTGCCGAAGGTGCGCTCGCCGATCAGGATGGCCCGCTTGCGGTCCTGCAGGGCTCCGGCCACGATCTCCGAGGCCGAGGCCGAACCGGAATTGATGAGCACCACCACTGGACAGGTCACGTCCGTCGATTGACGGGACGCCATCTCGTCCTTTCTGCTTTTGGGATCGCGTCCCTGGGTGTAGACGATGAGCCCGTCACGCAGAAAAGTGTCGGTCACGGAGATGGCCTGATTGAGAAGGCCTCCGGGGTTGTTGCGCAGATCAAGGACAATGCCCTTGAGCTCCTGCTTGGCCGAGTACTCGCGCAATTTGTCGTGCATGTCGTCGGTGGTGTTGGCCTTGAAATCGGTCAGACGCAGATGCACATAGCCGGGCTCGAGTTCCTTGAACTTGACACTGACCAGCGGAATCGTGCCGCGCACGATGGTCACCTTTTCCGGAGCCTGGGACTCCTTGTGCAGGATGGTCAGCTCCACGGCCTCTCCCTTGGGGCCGCGAATCTTGGACACCGCGTCCTCAAGGGAAATGTCCAGCGCCGAAACGCCGTTGATCTCAAGGATGATGTCACCGGCCTTAAGACCGGCCTTGTCGGCGGGGGTGTCTTCAATAGGGGCAATTACGGTCAGACGCTTGTCCCGGACTCCGATCTGGATGCCGATTCCACCGAATTCACCCTGAAATTCTTCCTGCATCATCTTGAACTTGTCGAGATCGATATATGTGGAATGCGGATCAATGGAATTGAGCATCCCCTCTATGGCCCCGTGGATCAGATCCGTACGGTCGACCTCCTGTACATAATTCTTTTCGATCAGATCCAGAACCTGGCTGAACTGCTTCAAGGCCTGATAATGATCAGTATCACGGGCCTGACTGGACGAGGCCGTGCCGCAAAGGCCGACCAGAAGAATCATCGTGCCAAGAAAATGGCTGAAACGCATGATATCCTCCCTGAGGGAATGGCGAGAAATTGTTGGAATCACTTGAAAGCGGATACCGTGGTGCAGTCCAGTCCGAAAAAATGCGAACCCACTTTTCACCCCGACTGTAACCATTTTAAAGGATTAATGACTTTTTGCCTGTAACGCAATTCGAAATAGAGGCCTTCGCCCTTGGCCGCCGGGTAGAATCCGCACACGCCGATCTGCTGTCCGCGCTCCACTTCCCGGCCCACCGGAATGGGGGCATCGGACAAAAAGGCATACAGCGAATAATAATCCTCGCCGTGAAAAACAATCACAACCTGTCCGAACCCGCGCAACTGGTCGTTGTGCACGACCTTGCCCCAGGAGACGCTGCGCACCGGAGTGCCGGCAGACAGGGCGAGGCCAATCCCGTTGCTGGGCGGATTTCCGTCCGGCGCGAAGGACACCACCCGCTTGCCTTTGGCCGGCCAACTCAGCTTGCCCTGCAGCTTTGAAATCTTCTTGGAGGATTGCAGGCTGATCTTGTGGCGGATGCCGGCGATGGAACCCATCAGATTCTGGATTTCCTTTTCGCTCTCCTTCTTCTTGACCCGCACCTCGGCAATCTGGCGTTCGTACTGCGTCCTCTTTTTTTCCAGCTCTGCCCTGGACGCCTTGATCTTGTTCAGCTGGGCCTCGGCCTGGTCCGCATTCTGATCAAGAACCGACTGCTGGTCGGCCACGATCTGGCTCTGCCGCTCGATATCTTCCCGCAAGGATTGGGCCTCGCCATACAGGGCCGTCAGCCAGGCCTCCCGGCGGTTAGCCTCTGCCCACCGCTCCGCAGAGGCAAAACCTTCTTCCTTGGCGGTCAGGTAGATGGGCCACAGTGTTCGCATCAACTCCTGCAGACGGCCGGTGGTCTTTTCCCGCTCCTTCAGCAGCGCATCAAGGCGACTGGCGCCTTCGGCCTGCTCTTTTTTGAGAACGGCCAGTTCGTCTTCGAGCTTCTGGAGGGATGCCGCGGCCTGCTTGACCGAACCTTCGAGTTTGGCCAGATCCTTGTGCAGGCTGCGCTCTTTTTCGGTCAGGCTCTGGATGACTTTTTTACGCTCGGCCAACTGCTTGTTCTTGGCGGCCATCTCTTCTTCCAGAGAGGCAAGGCCGAGCGTGGCCGTAAACACAAGACCGCCCAGGAGCATCAGGATGATCGCGAAAAAGCGCGGCTTGAGGCGGGATGACGGACGATTCATGGGTGAGGGATGATGCTTTTTCCCACGCAGGTCAAGGGGCTGAACTCTTCCAGAAACACCGCCAGGGGGCAGCTCGCGCATTTTCCCGCCTTCTTTGCGCACCAATTCTTGCCCGTGCGCACGATGAGGGCGTGGTATTCATTATACAATGCCGCGTCCGGCGGCAGGACATCCATGAAAAAATCCCGCAGCTCCCCGTACCCGATGTCTTCGGGGATCAGCCCGTGCCTGCCCAGGATGCGCCGCGTGTACGCGTCGACCACAAAGGACGGCAGCCCGAGGGCGTAGAGCAGGATGGAGTCCGCCGTTTCCGGGCCAATGCCGGAGACTTCGAGCAGGGCCGGGCGCAACCCTTCCACCGTCTCGCCGCGCAATCCATCCATATCCAGATCACAGGCCCCGTGCAGGAAATTCAGGAAATTGCGCACCCGCGCCGCCTTGACCCGAAAAGCCCCGGCAGGCCGGATGAGCATCGCCAGCTCCCCGTCGGTCAACCGTGCAAGCGCCCGGGGTTCGAGCAGGCCGGATTCGCGCAGGTTGTGCATCGCCTTCTCCACGTTGGCCCAGGCCGTGTTCTGGGTCAAGATGGCGCCAAGGGCGATTTCAAAAGGCGTGTCTCCCGGCCACCACCGGCTTGGGCCCAGCTCGGCCCGCATCGCGCGGTAGTAGTCAAGCAGCACGGCTTCCCGGTTCATGTCCGAAAAACGAGCAAGGTCCATTCCCCGGAGTAGGAGATCTCGGGGGCCGCAAGACCCTGCCCGATGTAGGCCTGCACGACGCGGTCCGCCTGCTCGCGCAGGATGCCGGACAGGATGAGCACTCCCGGCCGGGCCAGACGGGCACTTATGTCCTCGGCCATGTCGATGAGCGGATTGGCCAGGATGTTGGCCAGGATGCAATCAAAGCGCTGCTCCGAGGGGATGTCCGTGACGCTCCCGGTGGCGGCTGTGAAAGCGCCCCCCACCGCGTTCAGGACCGCGTTTTCGCGGGCGTTGTCGATGGCCACGGGGTCGATGTCCAGCCCCTGGCCGACGAGTCCGAGCTTGACGGCGGCGATGCCCAGAATACCCGAACCCGTGCCCAGGTCGAGGAAAGACTGCCCCGCCGCCAGCACGCCCTCCGTCGCCAGGCGATCCAATGCCTCAAGACACAGGGCCGTGGTCTGGTGATGCCCCGTCCCGAAGGCCATCTTGGGCTCGATCAGGATGGGCTGGGCCGTGCAGGGCTCGTCCTTGAGCCAGGCCGGCAGGACCACGAACCGCGACCCGATGGGGATGGGCGTGAAATATTTTTTCCAGGCGCTGGTCCAATCCGCGTTGTCCACGCTGGACCTTTCGAGCCGCACCTCGGGGCACGCGGCCTGAAGCGCGGCCTCGGTCTCGGCGGACTGCTCAGGGCGGTCGAAGTGCACGGTCAGGTGGCGCAGGCCGTCCTTTATGCCGCCGTCCTCCCAACCCCACGGGGTGTGCAGAAACAGCAGGCCGGTGACAAGATCCTCGTTTTCCGGGGCAAAGGCGAGGGCAAGGCGGGCGAGTTTGTTTGACATGTATGAACCTGACAACGGGATAACACCGTTGGAATTTGAAGTTTGAAAAAAGGGCCCGCTCCCCTCGGGAAAAGGGCCCAAGAACAAAAACTCGGCAAGGACTAACCCTTGGCCAGGATGGATTCCAGAGCCAGGCAGAACGCCTCAAGCTCTTCCTCGGTTATGACCAGCGGCGGCAGCAGACGCAGTACCGTGTCCTGGGTCAGGTTCAGGACAAAGCCCTGCCCGAGCAGTTCCTTCCAGACCTCGGCCCCGGGATGGGTCAATTCGATGCCGACCATCAGGCCATGCACCCGCACCTCGGCGATCTTCTCCGGGAACCTGCTCCTGATCCCTTCCAGCCGCCCGCGCAGCCAGTCGCCCATGCGCGCGGCCCGACCGCAGAGATCGTCGCGTTCGATGATCTCGATGACCTTGGACGCCACGGCGGAGATGAGCGCGTTGCCGCCGAAGGTCGTGCCGTGGCTGCCCGGAGGAAAACCCTTGGAGACCTCTTCGGTGCACATGACCGCGCCCATGGGCAGGCCCCCGGCCAGGCCCTTGGCCACGGTGACGATATCCGGCTTGAGGCCCGCGTGCTGGTGCGCCCAGAATCTTCCGGTCCGGCCCACGCCGGTCTGGATTTCATCGACGATCAGCAGCACGCCCTTGGCGGCGCAAAGAGCGGCCAGTCCACGGACGTAATCATCGGGCAGGGGTTTGACCCCGCCCTCGCCCTGGATCATCTCGATCAGCACCGCGGCTGTGCGCTCGTTCATGACCGCCTCCA
This sequence comes from Desulfomicrobium macestii, assembly GCF_014873765.1. Lineage (NCBI taxonomy): Bacteria > Pseudomonadati > Thermodesulfobacteriota > Desulfovibrionia > Desulfovibrionales > Desulfomicrobiaceae > Desulfomicrobium > Desulfomicrobium macestii. The sequence continues at coordinate 59,457 of NZ_JADBGG010000005.1, forward strand.
TGGCCGCCAGATCCGCAAAGGGCACGGTGATGAAACCCTCGGGCAGCGGCCCGAAACCGGTCTTGATCTTGTCCTGGCCCGTGGCCGTAAGAGTGGCCAGGGTCCGGCCATGGAAGGACCCGCCCAGGGTGATGATCTCGTAGCGTTCCTCGCCCCGGCCCTCGCGCATGTAGCGCCGGGCCAGCTTGATGGCCCCTTCGTTGGCCTCGGCGCCGGAGTTGCAGAAAAAGACCCTTTCCAGGTGCGAGGTGCCGAGCAGCCTTTTGGCCAGGGCGACCTGCTCTTCCTGATAGAAAAGATTGGAAACGTGAATGAGCTTGCCTGCCTGCGCGCAGATGACCTCGACCAGCTCGGGATGGGAATGCCCCAGGTTGCAGACGGCGATGCCTGCCAGAAGGTCGGTGTAGACGCGCCCCTCGGGGGTGTAGAGTCTGGTCCCCTCGGCCCGGCTCACGGCCAGGGGATAACGTGCATAGGTCCGGCACAGGGCCGAGGCTTCGCCTTGTTTTATATCTTCGCTGTTCATGAAATTCTCCTCGCAAATGAGTTGGATCAGATCGTGCCGGTGTGCCCGAATCCTCCGGCGCCGCGCGCGGTGTCCGAAAGAGTGTCCTGCGCAATGATCTCTGCGCGCACGACAGGCTGAAAAACGAGCTGGGCGATGCGCTGTCCCCGGGTCACGGTGCGGGTCTGGTCCGAAGTGTTCAGGAGGCTGACCAGGATCTCGCCGCGATAGTCCGGATCGATGACCCCAACCCCCTGACTGACGACCAGTCCATCCTTGGTTCCCAGGCCGCTTCGGGAATAGACAAAACCGGCCACTCCCGGCATCGTGCATTCCACGGCGATGCCCGTTGGAAAGCGGTGCCTTCCTCCGGGGGGGATCAAGACCTCCGCTTCCGCCATACAAGCCCGCAGATCAATACCGGCCGATCCCGAAGTGGCATAGTTGAACTTCTCCGGCGGGCACGTTTCCGATAAAAAACGGACCTTGACCGGCATGGTGACAATTCCGGAACAGGGATTCATTTCTTCTCCTTGGCATGCTAGCTTGTACTCCAAGCGCATGCAGGGATGCGTTACAAATTTATGACAGGGGGATTTATGCAACCATTGCATGTCTATACAGTTGTGCCCAAGCTTCCGGAAAAACTTCTGCCGCTCAAGACGCTGGCAAGCAACCTCTATTTTTCCTGGCAGCATGAAATCGAGGAGTTCTTTGCCCAGATAGACCGCGAACTGTGGGAAAAAAGCGAACACAATCCGGTCTGGTTCCTGAACCATCTGCCCCAGAGCACACTGGAAGAGCTGGGCGAGGATGAATTCTTTCTGGACCGTCTGTCAACCATTGCGGCGGGTTTCGAAAAATACATCTCCAAGCGCGGCCCCATGACCGGACTCGACGCCCTCGACAGCGGGCCGGTGGTCGCCTATTTCAGCGCCGAATACGGCATCGCCCAATGCCTGCCCGTGTATTCGGGAGGGCTTGGCGTGCTGGCCGGAGACCATCTCAAATCCGCCAGTGACCTGAACATTCCCCTGGTCGGCATCGGCCTTTGCTACCAGCGCGGATTTTTCCGCCAGTACCTGACCCACGACGGCTGGCAGCAAGAGCGCTACCAGCCCAACGATTTCGACCAAATGCCCCTCTTTCCCGTGCTCAACGAGGAAGGGCTGCCGCTCAAGGTCCGCTTCCAGATGCAGGGCAAGCCCCTCTATTTCCGCGTCTGGCGGGCCGACGTGGGCCGCGTGCCGCTGTTCCTGATGGACACCAACATCCCCGAAAATCCGCCCGAGCGCCGGGAGCTGACCTCCCAGCTCTACGGCGGCGATCTGGAAATGCGGCTCATGCAGGAATACCTGCTCGGCATCGGCGGCATCAAGGCCCTGGAGGCCATGGGCCTCTCGCCCCGGGTCATCCACATGAACGAAGGGCACTCGGCCTTTGCCGGTCTGGAAAGAATCCGCGTGCTCATGCAGGACCGGCACCTGTCCTTCGAAGCGGCCCTTGAACTGGTCGCCCAGAGCTCGGTCTTCACCACGCACACTCCTGTTCCGGCGGGCAACGACCGTTTCTCCCCGGACCTTATGGCCAGATACTTCCAGGAATACTCCGCGGACCTGGGACTCTCCTGGAAGGTTTTCCTGGCCCTTGGCCGTGAAAACACGCGCGACGATGCCGAGCACTTCTGCATGACGATCCTGGCCCTGCGCCTATCCCGGTTCAACAACGGCGTAAGCCGGCTGCACGGCAAGGTCTCACGCAAGATGTGGGCCAAGGTCTGGCCCCAGTACCCGGAAGAGGATGTGCCCATCGGCTGGGTCACCAACGGCATTCATTTCCCGACCTGGGTGGCCCCGGAAATGTCCGTCCTTTTCGACCGCTTTCTCGGCCAGTCCTGGCGCGAGGATCCGGACTGCGAGCGCGTGGGCGAAAAATTCGGGACCATCCCCGACATCGAGCTCTGGCGCACCCACGAACGCCTGCGCGAGCGGCTCGTGGACTTCGTCCGGCGCAGGCTGCAGCAGCAGATCATGTCCCGCGGCGGCCGGAGCTGGGAGCTGGAAGTGGCCGACAACGTCCTCAATCCCGAGGCCCTGACCATCGGCTTCGCCCGCCGCTTCGCGTCCTACAAGCGCGCCTACCTGCTCTTGAAGGACGATGACCGCCTGAAACGCCTCGTCACCGACCCGGCCCGCCCGGTGCAATTCGTCTTTGCCGGCAAGGCCCATCCCCGCGACAACGAGGGCAAGAAAATCATCCAGGAGCTCATCAGCCTCTGCCAATCCCCCGAGAGCCGCGCGTCCATGGTCTTTCTGGAAGACTACGACATGCAGGTCGCCCGCTACCTGGTCCAGGGCTGCGACATCTGGCTCAACAACCCGCGCCGCCCCCTTGAGGCCTGCGGCACCAGCGGCATGAAGGCCATGGCCAACGGCGTCCTGAACCTGAGCACCCTCGACGGCTGGTGGGACGAGGCCTGGTGTCCGGACAATTCCGTGGGCTGGGCCATCGGCAACGCCGAGGAATACGACGACGTCGAGTACCAGGACTTCGTGGAGAGCCAGACCCTCTACAACATCCTCGAAAAAGACGTCATCCCGCTCTTCTACGATCGCGTGCAGGGCTCTTTCCCGAGACGCTGGGTGCAGAAAATGAAGCAGGCGCTCAAAACCCTGGGTCCGGTCTTCAACGGACACCGCATGGTCGAGGAATATTCCAAGCGCGCCTACCTCCCGTCCAACATCAGCTACGGCAAGCTCTCGGCCAACGAGTACCGCCCGGTCGTGGAACTGGCCGAGTGGCGCATGAACCTGCTCACCCACTGGGGAGCGCTCGACATCCGAAACGTGCAGTGCATCACGGCCCACGAGATGTTCGTCGGCGAGAACCTGGAGGTCAGCGCCGAGGTCAAGGTCGAGGGACTCGGCATCCAGGACATCCGCGTGGAGATCTACACCGGCCCCCTCGATCACACCGGCAAGTTTGCCAGCAGGTCCACCTTCCTCATGAGCCCGGATGAACGCACTCCGGACGGCTGGTACGTGTATCGCGGCAAGGCCATGCCTATGGCCACCGGCAAGTTCGGCTTCACCGTGCGCATCCTGCCGCACCACCCATTGCTGCGCGATGCGCACAGCCTGGGTCTGATATTCTGGGCCGACGAGCCCGCGCCGAAACTCCAAGGGTAGAGGGATGGCCAAGAAAGTCGATCGGGCCGACGTGGTCCTGGCCGAGCAGGGGCTGGTCGAGAGCCGCGAGAAGGCCAAACGGATGATCATGGCCGGTCAGGTTCTGCTGCTCCAGGGCGAGGCCCGGACACCCGTGGCCAAGCCCGGGCAGCAGATTCCGCGCGATGCGCGGCTGGAGCTCAAGGAAGCGGAGCGTTTCGTGTCGCGCGGCGGCTACAAGCTGCTCACGGCTCTTGAGCATTTCGCCCTGGACGTGAGCGGCATGGTCGCCCTGGACGCAGGGGCCTCCACCGGCGGATTCACGGACTGCCTGCTGCAATTCGGGGCCGCGCGGGTCTACGCCGTGGACGTTGGGCACGCCCAGCTGCACTGGAAGCTGGTCACGGACCCGCGCGTCGTGAATCTGGAGCGGGTCAACCTGCGTCACGCCACCGCCGACCTCCTTCCCGAAAAAGTGGACCTGGTGGTGGCCGACTGCTCCTTTATCTCCCTGCGGCTCATCCTGCCCCCCTGCCTGCAATTCCTGAAGGACGAAGGACAGATCCTGGCCCTGGTCAAGCCGCAGTTCGAGCTGGGCCCCGAGCATGCGGTCAAGGGCGTGGTCCGTTCGGAGGAATTGCAACTCAGGGCCGTGGACGAAATACGGGAATTCGCCCGGGAGGAGCTCGGACTGCACGTCCTGGGCTCCGTCGCGGCAGGGATCAAGGGCCCCAAGGGCAACCAGGAATACCTGCTCCATTTGCGGCGCTGAGCTCAGACTTTGCCAAGAGAGGCCGATGCGGGTACAGACCGCGTTCATCGTCAACACTTCAACCAAATTCGAGCCCATGCCTGACAGATTTCTGACCGAAGACCGCAAAACCAAGCTCAGAAACGTACTGGCCAAACGCCAGCCCGACCTGACCCTGGTACTGAACAATATCCACGACCCGCACAACGTGTCCGCCATCCTGCGCAGTTGCGACGCCTTCGGGGTGTTCGGCGTGCACCTCTATTACACCAAGGAAAAATTTCCTTCCCTGGCCAACAGCTCATCCGGCTCCGCCAAGAAGTGGATCGACCTGACCCGCCACCGCGAAGCAGGAACCATGATCCAGGGCCTGCGCGACCGGGGCATGCAGATCGTGGGCACGGGCTTCAGCTCCACGGCAAGGCCCATCATGGATATCGATTTCACCAAACCCACGGCCATCATTCTCGGCAACGAGCACCGGGGCATGGACCCCGACGTCAAGATTCATGTGCCGGACGAAATCTACATCCCCATGTTCGGCATGGTTCAGAGCCTGAACGTGTCCGTGGCCGCCGCGACCATCCTCTACGAGGCCATGCGCCAGCGCCTGGCCGCAGGGATGTACGATCAAAGCCCCCTGGACGAGGAAGAGTTCGAAAACGTATACGCCGACTGGTGCAAGCGCGGCAAAGACTACTAGCCGGGGCCGGGCCCCTGGAGAACTGATGGCGGGAAACACTTTCGGCAGCATCTTCAAACTGACGACCTTCGGCGAATCCCATGGCCCGGCCCTGGGCGGGGTGGTGGACGGATGTCCCGCCGGGATCGCCCTCAATGAGGCCGCCATCCAGACGGAACTCGACAAGCGCAGACCCGGTCAGGGCGGCCTGGCCGTCACCGCCCGCAACGAACCGGACCGCATCCGGCTCTTGTCCGGCGTCTTCGAGGGCCGCACAACAGGCACGTCCATCGGCTTCGCCATCGAGAACACGGACCAGCGCTCCCGCGACTACGGCGAGATAAAAGACGTTTTCCGGCCGGGTCACGGAGACATGACCTACGAGGCCAAGTACGGGCTGCGCGACTATCGCGGCGGAGGCCGCTCCTCGGGCCGGGAGACCGTCTCGCGCGTGGCGGGTGGAGCCGTGGCCGGGGCGTTTCTGGAACCGCTCGGGATCACTGTCCGGGCCGCCGCCGTGGAACTTGGCGGCATCGCGGCCGAGAGCCTGGACATCAAAGGTGCGGAACACCGCCAATTCTTCGCGGCTGACGACAATGCTGTCCTGCGCTGGCAGGAACTGGTCAAAAAGGTCGCGGCCCAAAGCGACACGCTGGGCGGCATCGTCGAAATCCGCGCCCAGGGCGTGCCCGCGGGACTTGGCGAACCGGTCTTCGACAAGCTCGACGCCCGCCTGGCCGCCGCGCTCATGAGCGTGGGCGCGGTCAAGGGAATCGAGATCGGAAGCGGCTTCGCTGCCAGCCGCATGCGCGGCAGCGAAAACAACGACGCCATGCTGGATACGGGCTTTGCATCCAACAACGCCGGTGGAATCCTGGCCGGGATCTCAAGCGGCCAGGAGATCGTACTGCGCGCCGCCATCAAACCCATCCCGTCCATCGCGCTCGACCAACACACCCGCGACCGCTTCGGGGCAGCCCGGACCATCCGCGTCGGCGGACGGCACGACATCTGCGCCATCCCGCGCGTGGTCCCGGTGCTCTCGGCCATGGTCCGGCTGGTCCTGGCCGACATGGTTCTGCTGCAACGGCGCATGGGGGGCGGCACATGAGCGTCGGCGCGGGCTTTATCCTCAAGAAAGCCCTGGGCACGCTTTTCATGCCCCTGTCGGTCTGTCTGATTCTTTTCGCCCTCGGCATGGTCTACGTGCTGCTGCGCCGCTCCAAGGACGCCATCGCCCCCTTTGTCATGGGCGCGCTCCTGCTCTACGCCTTTTCCCTCAACTCCGTCTCCGGATACATGATCAGTCCCCTTGAGGACGCCCACCCGCCCCTGGATCTGACCAACGCGGAAATCGTCAGAAGGCCCGTCAAATGGGTGGTCGTGCTCGGCTCGGGGCATTGGACGGACAAGCGCCTGTCCCCCGGGTCCATGCTCGAAGAGGCGGCCCTGTACCGGCTCACCGAAGGCATTCGGGTGGCAAACCGGTTTCGGGGCTCCATCCTGGTTCTTTCGGGCGGAAAATACAAAGACGAACAGTCAAGCGCACAGGTCATGGCCGCCGCAGCCGTGGACCTGGGCTTCGACCCGGCCCGGATCATGCTCTCCGACAAGGCCCTCGACACCCACGACGAAGCGATGCACATAAGGGCCCTGGCCGGTTCCGACGCCTTTGTGCTGGTTACTTCGGCCTCGCACATGCTGCGCGCCGTAAAGCTGTTCGAAAACCAGGGCCTAAAGCCCATCCCCGCTCCGACCTGCTACCGTGACAAGGGCGAGCCCGAGAATTTCCTGCCCGGCGCGGACAACATCAAAACCTGCAACATGGCCGTGCACGAATACATGGGTCTGGCCTGGTCCTTCGTGCGCGGGCAGATATCAGTTTTCTAGGTGATCGACATCCTGCCCACCCTGGCCCTGGCCACCTCGAAGCACAGCCCGGACAAGGCCACCATCCGCGCCTGGGCCCTGGTCCTGTCCAGTCGAAGATTCCTGCACCGTTTCGATAAAGGAACGCTGCTGGTCGCGCCCGCCTTGGCGCCGCTCGCGGTGCGGGAAATCATCGCCTACGAAGAGGAAAACCGGCCCAGATCCCGCCCGGCTCCCCTACCCGACAACTCCTGGGTCAGCCTGCTGGTCATCGCCATCTTTCTGGGCCTGACCATGTGGTTCGACGCCCAGGGGCTCGGCAGGCGCATCTCGTGGCATGTCGCGGGCCGGGCCGACGCCGGACTCATCCTTGAAGGACAGTGGTGGCGCTGCGTGACCGCCCTGTTCCTGCACGCCGACGCCGGGCACCTGCTGGCCAATGCCGGAGCGTTGGCGGTGCTCGCCTCGCTCCTGGCGCGCCGCATCGGATCGGGTCTGACCTGGGGTCTCTTTTTGCTCTCGGGTGGCCTCGGCAACGCCCTGAACGCCTGGGCGCAAGCGCCTGATCACCTGAGCGTGGGCGCGTCCACGGGCGTATTCGGGCTGATCGGCGTTCTGGCCGGAGGTGCGGGCCGGGCCGAACGCGGCTCACGGGGACAGGTCCTTCTACTGGCCCTGGGCTTCGGTTTCAGCCTGCTGGCCATGCTTGGCGCGGGAGAGGAACGCGTGGACCTGGGAGCGCATTTTTTCGGGATGTGCTGTGGTCTGCCCTTTGGATTGCTGGTCGGCGACTGGCACGGGGCAACGGGATGGAAGGCGAGGGTCGGGGCTGTGTGCGGCGCGGCGGGGCTGGCCCTTGCGGTCTGGGCCTGGACCTTGGCCCTGGAAAACGGCGCGCTTGCGGGATGAGGGGTCGAGGAGCCGCAGGGGCTCCCCGATCAGAGATGTGTCGTCTAGAACTGTCCGGTTCTGAGCATGACCAGAGTGCAGGCGTGCTCCCAGGGAATGCCCGCTTCGGTCAGGGCCTGCTCCAGGGTCGCCGATTCCGTGCCGGGATTGAGGATCACACGCCCGGGCCTTAGCGCCAGGATGGAATCCTGCAGCTGCGCGCTGCGCTCCGGCCCGACATAAAGGGTCAGGGTGTCCACCTTGCGATCGATGGCGTCCAGACTGGACACGACGGGCAGATCCTCGATGACGGATCGACCCGGCGTGACCGGGATGACCGAATGCCCGTGCTCCTTGAGCATGCGCACGGCCTTGTTCGAGTAACGTTCCGGCTTGTGGCTCGCTCCGAGCACCGCGACAATCTGTGCCATGGCCTCAGGCTCCCGCCTTGCGGCTGACCATGACCTTGGCCGGACGCAGCAGTCTGTCCTTGAGCATGTAGCCCTTCTGCAGCATCTGACAGACCGTGTTTTCCCCGACATCGTCCCGCTCGACCTGCCCCAAGGCCTCGTGGCGCGCGGGATCGAAAGGCACATCCACTTCGGCGATCTGCTCCAGCCCATGCTTCTTCATCGTGTCGAGAAAAATGTTCATGGTCATCTCGACGCCCGTGACCAGATCCTTGCAGGCCTCGGTCTGCTTGCCGTGGGCCAGGGCCAGGTCGAGGTTGTCCATGACCGGGATAATCTCCTCGAGGATGGCGGAGGTGGCAAATTTGAAATAGTCTTCCTTTTCGCGCAGCAAACGCTTCTTGAAATTCTCACTGTCCGCCAGGACGCGCAGGTTGTCTTTTTTGAGCTCCTCCACGTCGGCCAGGGCCTGGGCGTACTTCTCCTCCAGGGTCAGCTCCGGCGTTTCTTCGGTCTGCATTTCGGTCTGCACTTCTTCCGGGTTCTGGCCCTCTTTTTCCTTATTGGACATGAAAAACTCCTGATCCTTGAAATATTTGATAAAACGCTTCACGAATATCCTTAGAAGCGGGATTTGAGGCACTGACTAAGTATTTGAGCGGCAAAGTCAACCACGGGCATGATGCGTGCGTAGTTCATGCGCACCGGCCCAAGCACTGCCAACGTTCCGTGATTGGTGGAAAAAGCGCTGTAGGGAGAGGCCACCAGCGAGCATCCCGCGAGTCCGGGCATGTCCTGGGACAGGCTGACCGAGACGGACTGGCTGGCCGAGGTCTTGTCCAGGAGTTCAAGCAGGCGCGAACGCTCCTCGATGAGTCGCAACAGCTCCTGGATGGTCTCCAGCTCCGTGAATTCGGGCTGATCCGTGAGATGGCTCGCGCCACCGACGAAAACCTCGGGCTGTTCTTCCTCGGCCAGGGCTTGCGCGGCCAGCTCCCAGGCCCGGCGATAGGCATCCAGCGTTTTGCGCACGTTGTGCAGCTGACGCTCGATCTCACCGCGCACCTCATAGGTGGTGCGCCCCTCGAACAGGCTGTTCAGGTAATTCCCGTAGCGCACAAGCTCGTCGGCGCTCAGGCTCTCGTCCATCTGCACCAGACGATTGCTGACCAGCCCGCCCTGCATGACCAGCACCGCCATGATCATGCCCGGCCGCAAGAGGACGAAATCTATCTGCCGCCAGCGGGCCAGATCCTGACGCGGAGCCATGATCACGCACACCTGACGGGTCAGGGACGAGAGGGTCCGGACGGCGCGACGCAGGACCTGGGGCAAATCCCCCGCACCCGGCTGGATGTGGTCGTGCAGGCGGGACTGTTCCCTGCGCGGCAGGGGCCCGAGCTTTAATACCTCATCGAGATAATAGCGAAAAGCCGGAACCGTTGGAGCCCGCCCGGCGGACGTATGCGGCTGTTGCAGATATCCTTTCTCGGTCAGGGCGGCCATGGTTGACCGCAGCGACGCGGGGCTCAGTCCAAGGCCCACGGCCAGAGCCTGGGACGACACGGGCAGGGCGGTCTCCACATAGGTCTCGACCACTGCGGTGAGGACTGCGGTTTCGCGCTTGCTCAGGATCATGACAGGCAATCTTCCCGGGAGAAAAGAAATTCGCGCAGGGCCTGCACCCACGGACGCGGAGCAATGCCCGTCACGGCCGTGAAGGCGCTCAGGTCCAGGACCGAATACGCCGGACGGCAGGCCTTCTGAGGGTATTCGGACGAAGGGATGGGCTTGATCCGACAGGCCAGATCCGCCCCCCGGACGGCCTCCGTGGCCAGTTCGCACCAGCTTGCCTGTCCCGCGTTGGCCAGATGAAAGATGCCCGTCGCGCCCTTGTCCAGCAGCGCCAGCGAACCGGCGGCCAGATCCGGGGTGTAGGAGGGGCTGCCGATCTGGTCGTGGACCACGGAAAGCTCCGGCCGCGTCGCGGCCAACTCCAGGATGCGGGTCACGAAATTGGTCTTGCACGGTCCAAAAAGCCACGAGGTGCGGATGATGAGCAGATTCGGCAGATCAAGAGCCAAAAGTTCCCGCTCGCCCAGCAGCTTGGTCTGGCCGTAGACCGAACCTGGCGCGGGCTGATCCCCGGGGGTGTAGGGACTTGTCTTTCTGCCGTTGAAAACGAAATCCGTGCTGTAGTGGACCAGGGAAACCCCGGCGTTCTGCACGGCCTTGCCCAGAACCAGCGGCAGCTGCCTGTTCAGTCTGGAAGCCTCGGCCGGTTCGTCCTCGGCCTGATCGACCTTGGTGTAGGCCACCGTATTGAAAAGCACCGTGGCTCCGGTCCGGGCCAGGTATTCCTCCACGGCCGGACGCTCGAACAGGTTCAGCTCGTCGCGCCCCGGTGCATTCACGGTCCATCCCTGCCTGGACAGGGCCAGACACAGCGCCTGCCCGAGCAGGCCGGTCTTTCCGCCCAGCACGACCGCGCTCTTCATGCCTGCCTCGTTTGGTACCATGCATCCATGAACTGGCGATAGGCGCCGCTCTGCACTTCGTCAAGCCAGGCCTCGTTGGCCTTGTACCAGGCCAGGGTGCGGGCCATGCCGTCCTCGAACGAGTGTTGCGGGGTCCAGCCCAGATCCGCCGTGGAGCGCTCGAAAGCCATGGCGTAACGGCGATCATGGCCGGGCCGGTCGGTGACATGGGTGATGAGCTCCTCGCTCCTGCCCGTCAGCCGCAGTATGAGGCGCACCACTTCCAGATTCGTCCGCTCGGCGTCCCCCCCGAAATTGTACACCGCGCCGGGCATGCCCTTGAAAAGCGTGGCCTCCACGCCCCGGCAGTGATCCATGACGTAGATCCAGTCCCGAACGTTCAGCCCGTCGCCGTAGACGGGGATGGACTCGTTGCGGGAGGCCTTCAGATAGACCAGGGGGATGAGTTTTTCCGGAAACTGGTAGGGACCGTAGTTGTTGGAGCAGCGGGTGACCATGACGGGCATCCCGTAGGTGTGGAAATAGGCCCGGGCCAGAAGGTCCGAGGAGGCCTTGGACGCAGAGTACGGGGAGTTGGGCGCCAGGGGGGTGTCCTCGGTGAACTGCCCGGTGGGTCCCAGAGTGCCGTAGACTTCGTCGGTGGAAATGTGCACGAAGCGCGGAATTTCAGCCCGCCTTGCGGCCTCCAGCAGGTTCTGCGTGCCCAGTACGTTGGTCGTGACAAAGGGAAAGGGGTCGCTTATGGAGCGGTCCACGTGCGACTCGGCCGCGAAATTGAGCACCGCATCGAAGGCAAAGCGCTTCATGAGCTCCGGCACGAGCTCCTGGTCGCAGATGTCGCCGTGCACGAAATGATAGCGGCGGCCCATGTGCCGGGCCTCTTCCTCGGCCAGATTGCGGCGGTTGCCCGCATAGGTCAGTTTGTCGAGGTTGACGATGACCACATCGTCGTGCGTGGCAAGCATGTGCTGGATGAAATTGGAACCGATGAAGCCGCAGCCTCCGGTGACGAGCAGATGCATGTGTTCTCCTGACTTCGCGGTTCTTGACGGAAGCGGGTTTGAAAGCCAAGTGGATGACGAGTCGGCGGCGCGTCAGTGCACCGACCGTGACAGCCATGAAAAATACTTAAAGAGACTCCAAGATGCAAATCGCCCTTTACGAGCCGGAAATCCCGCCCAACACCGGAACCATCGCCCGGCTCTGCGCCGCCTCCACCACCCGTCTGAATCTCATCGAGCCGTTGGGCTTCAGCCTGGACGACAAGTACCTGAAGCGGGCGGGCCTTGACTACTGGCCCCACGTGGACAAGCGCATCTGGCCGTCCTGGGCCGCCTTCCTGGAGGGCCGGGACCCGGGGCGGCTGGTTTTCACCAGCGCGCGCCAGGGAGTGGCCTATCACCGTTTTTCCTTCAGGACCGACGACATCATCGTGCTCGGCCCCGAGACCCGGGGCCTGCCCCCGGAAGTCCTGCATGACGCCACGGACATCATCCGCATCCCCATCTGGGGAGAGGTCAGAAGCGTCAACCTGGCCAATGCCGCAGCCGTGCTTCTTTACGAGGCCTATCGTCAGACCGGGGAGCTGGACCTGCGCGAGGACCGGCCGGACGCCCCGTAACCACCGGAGACGCGCATGCCCGAAACGCTCTACAATCTGCCGCTGAACCTGTCACTGCTTGTCTTTCTGCTGGGCTGCGTGGCCCTGGACCTGCTCTTCGGCGATCCTCGGGACTGGCCGCACCCGGTGCGACTCATCGGCAAGCTGTTTGAACGCCTCGAAGGCTGGGCAAAATCCTTTTTCCTCGGGCCGCGCATCGGCGGAGCACTGAGCGTCGCCGCCGTGGCCCTGGGCTGCGCGCTGATGGTCCGGCTGCTGACCGGACTGCCCCTGGTCGGCGAAATCCTGGCCCTGTATCTCGGCTATGCGGGCCTGGCCCTTGGCTGCCTGGTGCGGGAAACAAACACCGTTCTGGCCCTGCTCGAAGGCGGGAGGCTGGCGGCGGCCCGCGCGCATCTGGCCGGACTGGTCAGCAGGGACACGGAAGACATGACCGAGGACGAGGTCTGCCGCGCCCTGGGCGAAACCCTGGCCGAAAACTTCAATGACGGCTTCGTGGCCCCCCTCTTCTGGCTCTGCTTCATGGGTCCCGCCGCGCTGTGGGCCTACAAGGCCGTGAGCACCGTGGACTCCATGTGGGGCTACCGCACGCAGCGCTTCGAGGAACTCGGCAAGGCCGGGGCGCGGGCCGACGACATCCTGGCCTGGCTGCCCGCCCGCCTGGCCGCGATCTCCATCTGGGCCACGGGGTGGCTGCTGCTGCGCCCCGCCGCCTGGGAGCGCATCGCGCGGGACGCCCGAAGCATGGACAGTCCCAACGCGGGCTGGCCCATGAGCGCCGCCGCCCACGTGGCCGGAGTGAGCATGGGCGGTCCGACCCGCTACTTCGGGGAAATCAAGGACAAGCCCTTCCTTGGGCCGCTCGGAGTGAGCTGGTCCCCGGCGCGCATTCGCGGCATGCTGCGCACCCTGCTGCCCGCAGCCCTGCTGTGTACCGTGTTCCTGACCATCACCGGCAGCTATCTTGGCTGGTGGAACCTGGGCTGACGCGATCCGCGATCCGTGACCAAAAGCCGGGGTCTTGACCCACCGGATTTCAAATCCCGAAACTGAAATCTCAAATGTCGGAGCGCTTTGCTTCCCATCGTCCCCATGTGCCGCTGGGCAGATCCAGAACCTCCTCTGCGCCATGCAAAAGCATTTCTCCGCACGCCAGCCTTCCTTTTCCAAAAGTCTGCTCCAGCAGATTCCTGAGCACGATGGGCGAAAAACCCGGCGTGTGCGATGTCAGGATGACGAAAAGCGGCTCGTCGCTCAAAACCTGGCGCACCAGATCAAGAGTCTCCTGCACGTTTTTTTCGACCTTGTAGAGTTCCCCGCGCTTGCCGCGCCCGAATGAAGGCGGGTCGAGAAGAACGCAATCGTATTTGCGTCCGCGCCGCACCTCGCGTTTCAGGAAGGCACCGACATCGTCAACGATGAACCTGGTCCCCGAATCCTGAAGACCGTTCAGGGCCGCGTTGCCGCGCGCCCATTCGACCATGCCCTTTGACGCGTCGAGGTGGCAGCACTGCGCCCCGGCCAGGGCCGCCGCCAGGGTCGCGCCTCCGGAATAGGCGAAGAGGTTCAGAAAACGCGGCGCCTCCCTGCGCTCGGCAGCGCCCTGCCGCACGGCGTCGGCGATCCACTCCCACAGATCAAGCGTCTCGGGAAAAATGCCGAGGTGCCCGAAATCCGTGGTCGAAAGACGCATGCGCACCCCGCGCACGGTCACGATCCATTCCTCGGGAAGGCGTTCCCGGCCGTGCCAGTTGAGCCCGTCCTTGCGGTCGAAGGTGGCGCTGGCGGACTCCCAGAGCGCGGGCAGTGAAGGCTCCCATACGGCCTGGGCGCATGGGCGAGCCAGGATTACGGGCCCGAAGCGTTCCAGTTTCTGTCCATTTCCACTGTCGAGAAGTTCGTAATCGTCCTGTGTCTGCATGGATGCTCCATAAGCGAAAAAACCCTTCCGGGCGGGTGCCTGAAAGGGTTTGTGCGGTCGGTGGTGGGCGATACAGGATTTGAACCTGTGACTTCCACCGTGTGAAGGTGGCACTCTCACCGCTGAGTTAATCGCCCGAGGAGTTGCGTTTAGCCCCGCCCCCCGTGTCATGTCAAGATATTACCGCCGACTGATCCGTCCGGGATCACAGATTTTTCTGCAGTTCCAGGAAAGCGTGTCTGCCGGGGCCGAAAAAACGGTCGCCGCTCATCCCGGTCACGTGCATGAAACCAAGCCTGATCCAGAACCTCAGGGCATTCCAGTTCTTGAGCCCCACCCCCACCCGCACCCGAGTCATGGGCCCCGGACGCAGCATGGCCTCAAGGCTGAGATAAGCCTCCCGGCCCAGACCGATGCCCTGAAATTCGGCGCTCAGAAACAGTTCGCCGACATAGGCGACATCGCCCTTGGGATATCCGGTGTACAGGCTCAAGAGCCCGATGACATCGCTGTCCATGGGTTCGCGCAGAATGAGATTGTGCAGGGAGGACGGACAGCCGCGCGGCGGCAGGTTCTGGTGCTCGACAAAGCGGCGGGCCAGGACCGGAGGATCGTTTTCGCGGTCCAGAAGGAGCAGCAGCTCCCTGTTTCCGGCATAGACAGCCTCTATTTCCGGAGTCTCGGCCCTGGTCACGGGCTGGGCGAGGATGCGTGCGCTACGGAATGAATACGGCATAGAAAAGGCGGCTCGTGGCCGCCCTAGTCCGCAAGTTCCTTGCTGCGCTCGGCGGCCGCCCGGACCGCCCGGCCGATCGCGAACTTGAAGCGGTGTTCGTCCAGGGCGTTGAGGCCCGCGATGGTCGTCCCGCCGGGCGAGGTGACCATTTCCTTCAAGAGCGTCGGGTGGGCGCCCTCGGCCTCGGCCATGAGCGCCGACCCCGAGACCAGCCCCGCGACCATGCTGGTGGCCTGGGCCCGTGTCAGCCCCAGGGTGACGCCGGCGTCGATGAGGCCTTCCATGAAAGCGTAGACGTAGGCGGGGCCGGAACCGATGAGGCCGGTATAGGCGTCGAAGAGCTTTTCCGGCAGCACGTGGGCCTGGCCGATGGAGGAAAAAACGTCCAGCATGGCCTGCCTGCGGTCCTCGTTCAGGAGTTCATGGTCGAAGCACAGGGCGTACACGCCCTTGCCGACCATGGCCGGAGTGTTGGGCATGACGCGCACCACGGGACATTTCCTTCCCGACCATTCAACCAGCTGGTCCAGGGTGACCCCGGCGGCGATGGAGACAAGACAGGTTTCGGGTCCAAGGGCCGGGACCAAGCCGGTCAGCACCGGACGCATGACCTGCGGCTTGACGGCCAGCAGGACATAGTCCGAATTCCTGGCCAGCTCCAGGGCAGTCGGATGGATGGTCATGATGTCCGCATTCCTGCGGCACATGCCCTCGCTGGGATCAAATCCGTGCAGGGCGAAAGCTCCGCCCGAGGCCAGACCCCTGGCGATGGCCCCGCCCATGTTCCCAAGCCCGATGAACCCGAATCTGTTCATTATCCCACCAGCTCCAGTGCGTTGAAGAAGTATGCGATTTCGACCGCTGCGGTATCCTGACCGTCGGAACCGTGGCAGGAGTTCTTTTCGATGTCCAGCGCGTATTTCTTGCGGATGGTGCCTTCGGCGGCGTTGTCCTTGTTGGTCGCGCCCATCAGGTCGCGGTACTTCTGCACGGCGTTCTCGCCTTCAAGACACATGACCACGCACGGGCCGGAGCACATGTACTCGACAAGACTGCCGAAAAAGGGGCGCTCGCTGTGCACGGCGTAGAAGCCTTCGGCCTGGGACTTGGTCAGCTGGATCATCTTCATGCCCACGATGCGCAGACCCGCGCCTTGGATCATGGCCATGATTTCGCCCTGAAGGTTGCGGGCGACGGCGTCGGGTTTGATGATGGAAAAGGTGCGTTCCATAAATACTCCTGTAAAAGATTTTGGGGCCTCGTATCCTCTGCATGTGGAAAACTCAATACACGCCGGGAAAAAGTCACTCTTGTTTGATCGTTCAATTCGCAATTTTGATCCACAAGCGAAAAGGTGTTGTTCTCTTGCGCATTTGTCATGTATGGCTTTCGCGAAGTTTCAGACATGAACGGAGGAAATCATGAGTAAAAAACGCCTCTATGAAATTATTTACGAAGTCAGCCGGACAGTGAACTCGAGCCTCGACCCGAGCGAGGTCTTGAGCCGGATCGCGGAACAGGTGACCCGGGCCATGGGCGTCAAGGGATGCTTCATCAGGCTCCTCGACCGCAGCGGCAAGGTCCTGAAGCCCGCAGCCTATTTTGGCCTGAGCGAACGCTACGCCAAGAAGGGCGTGGTCGAGGTGGCCAAGAGCGGCCTGGACCGCGAGGCCTTCACAGGCAAGGTGGTCCAGATTGCCGACGCGGGCTCCGATCCGCGCTTTCAGTACGGCGACGAAGCGGCCAAGGAAGGGCTGGTTTCCGTACTGGTGGCCCCGCTTTTCGTTGAAGGCAGCCGCCCCATCGGAGTGCTTCGGGTCTACACGGGAGAGCGCCGCGAGTTCGACGAGGAAGAGATCGGCTTTTTGCAGGCCATCGCCAACATTTCGGCCATCGCCATCGAAAACGCGCGCATGCACCAGACATTGAAGCGCCAGATGGAACTCATAAACGCTTACGACTACCAGGTTTTTGAAGACTAGGGAGCACCTTATGGAAAAAACACGAATAGGAATAAACGGCTTCGGACGCATCGGCCGGCAGGTGCTCAAGACCATCTGGCAACGCCACCGCGACACCCTGGAAGTCGTGGCCATCAACGACCTCTTCGACACGCAGACCAACGCCCACCTGCTCCGTCACGACACCTCCTACGGGCACTTCGCGGCTCCGGTGGAGGCAGACGCGGACACCATCCGGGTGGGCGGCGAGTGGGAGATGAAGAGCTTCGCCCAGCGCGATCCCAAGCTCATCCCCTGGAGGTCGTGCGGCGTGGACATCGTCATCGAATCCACGGGCATTTTCCGCACCGGGCCCACAGCAGGGCAGCACCTTGAAAGCGGAGCCAAAAAGGTCATCATCACCGCGCCTTCCAAAGACGAGGATCTGACCGTGGTCATCGGCGTGAACGAGGACAAGTACGATCCGGCCATCCACCACATCGTCTCCAACGCCTCCTGCACGACCAACTGCCTGGCTCCTGCGGTCAAGGTCATGCATGCCAAATTCGGCGTGGCCAAAGGCGTGCTGACCACGGTCCATGCCTACACCAACGACCAGCGCATCCTCGATCTGCCGCACAAGGATCTGCGCCGGGCCAGGGCCGCCGCCTGCAACATGATCCCGACCTCGACCGGCGCGGCCAAGGCCGTGGCCAAGGTCATCCCCGAGATGGCCGGGCGCTTTGACGGCTATTCGGTGCGCGTGCCCGTGCCTGCGGTGTCCCTGGTGGATTTCGTGGCCGTGCTCGAACGCGACACGACGGCCGAGGAGCTTAAGGCCGCTTTCAAGGAAGCCTCCGAAAATGAACTCAAGGGCATACTCGGCTACGCCGAAGAGGCCCTGGTCTCCTCGGACTTCATCGCCGACCCGCATTCGGGCGTGGTGGACGCGGACTTCACCACGGTCCAGGCCGGGAACCTGGCCAAGGTGCTGATCTGGTACGACAACGAGTGGGGCTATTCCTGCCGCGTGGCCGACTTGGCTCATCTCATGGCGCAAAAAGGCCTTTGATCCATCCGGCCTGAACGATCCAAATCAAGGCTCCTGCCGCAATGCGCGGCAGGAGCCTTTTCACGTGCCGCCCACGCGCCCACTTTCGCCCCCTTGAACATCTTCCAGAACGCGCGCCCTTTCACGCCCGCGAACCCTTCGGTCCAAAAAAAATGCAGCCCCTGCCCTTTACAAGCAATTTTTAGGCGTTAATTTGTGCCCGATTTTTACATAATTATTTCAAATACCGCAGAGGAGACCACAATGGGTAAGATTATCGGAATAGATTTGGGTACGACCAACAGCTGTGTCTATGTCATGGAAGGCAAGGAAGCCAAATGCATCACTAATCCCGAAGGCGGGCGCACGACTCCTTCCATTGTGGCGTTCACCGATCAGGATCGTCTGGTGGGTGAGATCGCCAAGCGCCAGGCTGTCACCAACTCCGACAAGACCATTTTCGCGGTCAAGCGTCTCATGGGCCGCCAGATCGACGATCCCAAGCTCAAGAGCTGGATCGCCAAGAGCCCCTACAAGATCGTGGCCGGAGCCAACAATGACGCCTACGTGGAAATCGGAGACAAGAAGTACAGTCCGGCCGAAATCTCCGCGCTCATCCTGCAGCGCCTGAAAAAAGACGCCGAAACCTACCTGGGCGAGACCGTGACCGAAGCGGTCATCACCGTCCCGGCCTATTTCAATGACTCCCAGCGTCAGGCCACCAAGGACGCCGGCCGCATCGCCGGCCTCGAAGTGAAGCGCATCATCAACGAGCCCACCGCCGCCTCCCTGGCCTACGGCTCCGACAAGAAGGCCAACGAGAAAATCGCCGTGTTCGACCTCGGCGGCGGCACGTTCGACATCTCCATCCTCGAAGTGGGTGACAACGTGGTCGAAGTGCGCGCCACCAACGGCGACACCTTCCTGGGCGGCGAGGATTTCGACCACGAGATCATCACCTACCTGGTGGCAGAGTTCAAAAAGGAAAACGGCATAGATCTGTCCAAGGACAAGATGGCCCTGCAGCGTCTGAAGGAAGCCGCCGAAAAGGCCAAGAAGGACCTGTCCTCCTCCATGGAGACGGACATCAACCTGCCCTTCATCACCGCCGATCAGAACGGTCCCAAGCACATGACCATGAAGCTGTCCCGCGCCAAGCTGGAATCCCTGTGCGAAGCGCTGGTAGGCCGCACCATCGAGCCCTGTCGCAAGGCCCTGGCCGACGCGGGCCTCAAGACCGGCGACATCAACGAAGTCATCCTGGTCGGCGGCATGACCCGCATGCCGCTGGTGCAGAAGAAGGTCGGCGAATTCTTCGGCAAGGAGCCCAACCGCAGCGTGAACCCCGATGAAGTCGTGGCCATGGGCGCGGCTATCCAGGGCGGCATCCTGGCCGGCGACGTGAAGGACGTGCTGCTCCTCGACGTGACCCCGCTGTCGCTGGGCATCGAGACCCTGGGCGGCGTGTTCACCAAGCTCATCGACCGCAACACGACCATCCCGACCCGCAAGAGCAACACCTTCACCACGGCCGCCGACAACCAGCCGTCCGTGTCCATTCACGTGCTGCAGGGCGAGCGTCCCATGTGCTCCGACAACATGACCCTGGGCCGCTTTGAGCTGACCGGCATCCCGGCCGCTCCCCGCGGTGTGCCGCAGGTCGAGGTCACCTTCGACATCGACGCCAACGGCATCGTCAACGTCTCGGCCAAGGATCTGGGCACGGGCAAGGAACAGTCCATCCGCATCACGGCCAGTAGCGGCCTGAGCGACGCCGACATCGAGCGTCTGGTCAAGGAAGCTGAAGCCAACGCCGAAGAGGACAAGAAGAAGCAGAAGCTCATCGAAGTCCGCAACAGCGCCGACACCCTGATCTACACCACGGAGAAATCCATCCGCGATCTGGGCGAGAACATCGACGCAGCCATGAAGGCGGACATCGAAGGCAAGGCCGAGGCCCTGAAGAGCGTCCTGCAGAGCGAAGACACCGACGCCATCCAGAAATCCATGGACGAACTGGCCCAGGCCTCGCACAAGCTGGCCGAAAAGCTCTACGCCCAGAAGACCGACGCCGGAGCCCATGAAGGCCCGCAGGACGCCGGACAGGGCGGGGGCGCCAAAAACGACGACGAAGACGTGGTGGACGCCGACTACACGGAAGTGAAAAAGTAAGTACGAAGCACGGCAAGCATTGGCTTGACACGGCAATTTGCCGGTCCCTATACTCCACGCCTGGCCCTTGACGGGGCCAGGCTTTTTTTTATTCAACCGGGACACCCCGTCAGACCCGTGTCAGGCTCCATACCTTATGAAAATCCGACCACTTTATTCCTGCATTCTCATCTTGGCCCTGCTTCTCGGCTCCGCCTCCTGCGCCAAGAAAATCGTGTACTCCACTCCAGGCGCAAAGCCCGCCTCCGGGCTGCCCGGACACAAGGCGGCGGACCCGCAGAAAGCTCTCCAGCGCTACACCAAATATCTTGAGACAAGCCGCGTGGGCGATCCCGGCCGAAGCGAGGCCTGGCGCAATACCGTCGGCAGCGCGGTGCAGCTCGGGGAATACGATTTGGCGGAAAAGAACCTGCAAGCCTGGCAGGCGGAAAACAAAACCGCCACGTCCTCCTGGGACTGGAACCAGGCCAACGCCCAGCTTCTCCTGGCGCGCAAGGGCAAGGACGCCTATGTCGGCTACCTCATCGACCTCGCCGGTCGCACCGACCTTGACTGGACCACGCGCGAGGCGGCCGGGATGGAGCTTGTCGACCATTTCTGGGCCATCCCCGAATACGGGCTGGCCTTTGACACCATGAGCTTTATCTACAAGGCCGCTCCCGACGACGGAACCAAGAGCGCGCTGGAAGCAGACGCCCTGCGCCGGGCGGAATCCTTGCAGGCAGATGAGCTGCACAAGATCCTGGCCGGCGCCCTGGACGCCGACCCGAGCGCCTATCCCTGGTCCATGGTGGTCTGGGCGCGGAGCATGAAACTTCTGACGCAGGACAGGGACAACTGGCCGGCCGTCTGGCCCAGCCTGTCCACCATCGTCCGCGGCGGAGGTCTTGCCAACAAGGAGTTCTTTGCCGCCCAGCTGCGTGCCCTGGAGCAGCAAATGGGCGTGGTCAGACAGAGTCTGGTCCTGCTCCTGCCCCTTTCCGGCCCCTACTCGCAGGTAGGCTGGAAGATCGCCAAGGGAGCAGACACGGCCTGGCGCGAAAGCCGGGCCCAGACCGAGGCTCCGGCGATCAAGCTCATCAACACCGAATCTCCGACCTTTCTGGAGGAACTGCGCGCCGTGAGCGGCGTGCCCATCATCGGCGGACCGCTGCGCAAGGAAATCTGGGGCCAGATCCGTCTGGCGGGCCTGCACCGCACATCCAGATTCCTGACCTTTATGCCCAGCGTCGAAGACGAGGGCAAGGAGGCCTGGCGTTTCTTCAGCACCCCCGCCGACCAGGTCCGGGCCGTCATCCGGGGCTGCGAGCAGCTGGGAATCACGTCCTACGCGATCCTGCACCCCCAGGACCGGTTCGGCACGGCCATGGCGGACATTTTTCGCGAGCAGGCCGGAATTCTGGGCGCGCGCATAGCCACGACCAGAGGCTACGACATCCAGAATCCGCCGACCTGGGGCAAGGCAGTGGCCGCCATTCTGGGCGCCAGCGGAGCCAAGGACACCCTGAATCCCGAACCTCCCTTTCAGGCGGTTTTCCTGCCCGATTCCCTTTTTCGCGTGCAGCAGCTGGCCCCGCTCTTCCATTATTACGAAGAGACGCGGCTCATTTTCCTGGGACCGCAACTGTGGGGGCAGAGTCTGAACGAGTCCAACCTGGAAACGCAATACTTCGATCTGACGCTCTTTCCCGGAGCCTGGAGCACGGACCTTGCCTCGCAGAGCGCCCAGAGCCTGAAACGCGGCATGGAAGAGAGCGGCGGGGAAGAGGCGGACATGTGGGCGGCACTGGGATACGACTTCGTGCGCTTCACCGCCCTGCTCGGAGGAGGCCAAAGCTCCGTCTCGGCCTTCAATCAGGCGCTGGCCGAAGCCGCCAGCCGCATGCCCTGGACCCTGGCGCCCATGCATTGGGACGCAGGCCAGGCTTCCCAGGACCTGTTCCTGTTCCAGCCAACACGCTCGGGCATGATCCGGGCGGACATGGACAAGATTCGTCAGGCCAGGGAGCAAAGGCAGATCCGCCGCGAAGAACGCCGGATCCAACTTCAAAACAAGAAGCAGCAAGGATGAGCATGAAAATAAGCCCTGAAAAAGCCCTGGCCATCGCCACCCTGTCCCGGCTCGAAATCAGCCCCGAGCAGGCCGCCGGCCTCAGCGTCCAGATGGATGACATTCTTGGCTACATGGACAAGCTGAACGAACTGGACACCAGCAGCATCGAGCCCATGTACACCCCCGTCGAGCAGCCCGGCTTCCTGCGCGAGGACGAAGTCCGCAAGGATTTCGAACGCACCGAGATCCTGCGCAACGCTCCCGAGACCGACGGCGAATACTTCATCGTGCCGCGCATCGTCTGATCGGCGGCGCATTTCCGAACAGCTCCAAGAGGAAATTTTTCATGTCACAGCTTTTCCATCATTCCCTGACCGAGGTCCGCGATCTCCTGCGCGCGGGTGAAGTCACCGCCCAGGAGGCGACCGCCTCCTGCCTGGAGCGCATCGCCGCGACCGAGCCACGGCTTGAAGCCCTCCTGCACGTCTCCGGGGAAGAAGCCCTGAGCCAGGCCGAAGCCATGGACAAAAAAGGACCGGACGCAGCCAGGCCCCTGTGGGGAGTGCCCGTCATCATAAAGGATGTCCTGGCTACCGTGGGCATGCCCACCACCTGCGGCTCCAGGATTCTCGAAAACTTCGTTCCGGTCTACGACGCCGACTGCGTGACCAGACTTAAAGACGCCGGGGCCATCATCCTCGGCAAAGCCAACATGGACGAATTCGCCATGGGCTCGTCCACGGAGAATTCCGCCTTCAAGGTCACCAAGAATCCCTGGGACACGTCACGGGTTCCGGGCGGCTCCAGCGGCGGCTCGGCGGCCAGCGTGGCGGCGGGGCAATGTTTCGCCTCCATCGGAACGGACACGGGCGGCTCCATCCGCCAGCCCGCCAGCTTCTGCGGCATCGTGGGCCTGAAACCCAGCTACGGGCGCGTCTCGCGGCGCGGCCTCATCGCCTACGGCTCCTCCCTGGACCAGGCCGGTCCCATGACCCGCACCGTGGCCGATGCGGCGGAAATCCTGCAGGTCATCGCCGGTCACGATCCCAAGGACTCCACCAGCGTCAACGCGCCGGTGCCCGACTATCTTGCAGCCATGGGCCAGGGCGAATCCCTGAAGGGCCTGCGCCTGGGACTGCCCGAGCAGTACTGGGGCGAGGGCCTTTCGGCCGAGGTGGACGCGGCCTGTCGAAGCGCCGTCGAACTGGCCGCCTCCCTGGGCGCCGAGATCGTGCCCGTGTCGCTGCCGCACACCGAATACGCCATCGCCACCTACTACATCCTGGCCATGGCCGAAGCCAGCTCCAACCTGGCTCGCTTCGACGGGGTGCGCTACGGCCGCCGCAGCAGCCAGACCCAGGACCTTGCGACCATGTACACCCGCTCCCGCTCCGAAGGCTTCGGAGAAGAGGTCATGCGCCGCATCATGCTCGGCACCTACGTGCTCTCGGCCGGATACTACGACGCCTACTACAGGAAGGCAGCCCAGGTCCGGCGCCTGATCCGCCAGGATTTCCTGAACGCTCTCGGCCAGTGCGACCTGATCTGCGGTCCGGCCTGTCCGACCACGGCCTTCGCCATCGGAGAAAACACCTCCGATCCGCTGCAGATGTACCTGACGGACATCTTCACCATCTCCCTGAACCTGAGCGGATTGCCGGGGCTCTCCCTGCCCGTCGGGCTCGGGAAGGACACCGGCATGCCGGTCGGCCTGCAACTCTTCGCCGGCAACATGGAAGAAGCTGGCCTTTTGAGTGCGGCCCAGACTCTGGAAACGCATCTGCCAAAGCTGCCCGAACCGCCACTTGCTTAACCCGGGCCGGATCTTCCGGCCTTTTTTTACATGCACAAAACCGCGATCGCACTGAGCGGAGGGGCCGATTCCCTCATGAGCCTGCTTCTGCTCCGGGAAACCGGGGCCGAGGTCATGGGAGTGCACGCCCGTTTTCTGGGCGCGGACGACGAAGCCCTGCACGAACGGCTGCGCGATCTGTGCGCCACCCTTGCCGTGCCCTTTCATCTGGTGGACCTGCGGCGCGAATTCGAGGAACTGGTCATCGTCCCCTTTGTTCGCGCCTATCAGTCCGGGCTGACCCCCAACCCCTGCGCGACCTGCAATCCGGCCATAAAATTCGGCCTGCTGCTGGACAGGGCGCGGGAACTGGGCGCGGATCGGCTGGCTACGGGCCACTATGCCCGCCTGCTGCACACCCCGCAGGGCCCGGCCCTGTACAGGGGACTCGATGCGGACAAGGATCAGAGCTATTTCCTGTCCAGGGTGCCCCGGAAGCGCTTCGAACACGTCCTCTTCCCACTGTCCGGCTGGACCAAGAACGCCGTGCGCCTGGCCCTGGCCGAGCGCGACATGAATCCCCCGGCCGGACGGGAAAGCCAGGAGGTGTGCTTCATTCCCACTGATTACAGGGACTTTCTGCGGGAAAGAAACGTCCGGCTCGGCGGGCCCGGCCCCATCACGCTGGCCGACGGCACGGTCCTGGGCCGCCACGCGGGCCTCTGGAACCACACCCTCGGGCAGCGCAAGGGGCTCGGCATCGCCTACAGCGAACCCCTCTACGTGACGGGCAAGGACTTCGCGCACAACCGGCTTCTCGTCGGCCCCAAAGCAGAAGCCATGTCGTCCGGCTGCCGCACGGGCATCCCCAACCTGCTCCTGCCGCCCGAACTCTGGCCCCATGAGGTTCTCGTGCAGACCATCTACCGCCAGCGCCCCGAACCTGCGCACGTGACCGTGGACCAATCAGGCATGACCATCGCCTTCCCCGGGCCGCGAGCCATTCCCACCCCCGGACAGGTGGCGGCCGTGTATTCGCCGAAAGGACAGGTCCTGGCCGGCGGCGTGATCCAGGAGACAATCCATGCGGCGTGAACCCGGACAGCTATTTTTTCTGACCACCCAGGGCTGCAAGGTCAACCAGTACGAATCCCAGGCCATCCGCGAAGCCCTTGTAGCGGACGGACTGATGGAAACCGACGACCCGTCCCTGGCCGACATCGTGCTCATCAACAGCTGCGCCGTGACCGAACGCGCGGTGCTCGATCTGGCCAAGCTGGTCCGGAGCCTTGCCTCGGCCAGTCCCAAGCCGTGGATTGTCGTGGCGGGCTGCGCCGTGGAGGCCGACCGGGAGCGCATCCTGGCCATGGACGCCGTCGACGAGATCATCGCCCAGAAAGACAAGACCCTGCTTGGCAGCCCGAACCAGACAAAAGCCCCCTTTCCCGCGCTGGCCATCTCCGGCTACAACCGCGCCCGGGGCGTGATCAAGGTCCAGGACGGCTGTTCCCACGGCTGCACCTACTGCATCATCCCCACCACGCGCGGGCGCTCCGTCAGCCGCCCTGCCGAAGAGATCATAAGCGAAGCGTCGCGCCTGCTTGACTCCGGCATCCGCGAAATATCCCTGTGCGGCATCAACCTGCGCCACTACGGCCGGGATCTGCCCGCAAAAGAGGATTTCTGGGATCTCTTGACCGCGGTGGACCAGGCCCTGTCCCCCCGCTGGGCAGGCCGGGCCCGGCTGCGGCTGGGCTCCCTGGAACCGGGGGACCTGAACGCCAAGGCGCTCTCCACCCTGGCGCAAAGCCGCCTCATGACTCCGCACCTGCACATCTCCCTGCAGAGCGGCAGCCGGGAAGTGCTGAGACGCATGGGCCGGGGGCACTACGGGACGGAACAGATATTCGATTTTCTGCGAGACCTGCGTGAAATCTGGCCGGTCTTCGGCCTTGGCGCGGACCTCATCGCGGGCTTTCCCGGCGAGACCGGGGAGCACGCGGACGAAACCCTTGAGGTCGTGCGGCGCCTGCCCCTCTCCTACGCCCACGTCTTCCCCTATTCCGAGCGCCCGGGCACCCCGGCCGTGGACTTCAAGGGCTCCGTGCCCGGTCACATCCGCCGGGAGAGGGCCAAGGCCCTGCGCCGGGAGGTGTCCCTCAAACGCGCTGATTTTCTGCTCGAACTGCTCAAACTCCCGGCCATGGACGTGGCCCTGGAAGACGGCGGCACGGGCATGAACGAATTCTATGTCGAGTGCGCGGTCAGCGACGCGCCCTCCCGGGCCCGGGAGCTTTTGCGCGTCGTCCCGACGGGATTGACCTCTTCGGGACTAACGGCCAAGCTTGCCGGAGAGCAGCGGGAGGGAGCGTGAGCATCCCGACACCACCCTTGCCGGGCCGCGCCTTCCTGTCTGTGCTGAGCGCCCGCCGTGACGAGGTCTGGCCGGAGCTTCGCCCCTGCCTTGAAGAGATCATGGGCCGCATCGATTACGAGTCGCAGCCCATCCCCTTCAACCGGACCAGCTATTACGATTCGGAGCTGGGAACGCCCATTTTCCGTTACATCCTGTCCTTTGAACGCCCCCTGCCCCTCGACGGCCTGGCCGAAATCAAGCTGGGCACGAACAGGCTGGAGACTCGCTGGGCGCATGACGGCAGGAGGCTTTTCAACCTCGATCCGGGCTACATCACCCAGGAACGCCTGGTTCTGGCCACGGGCAAGAATTTCACGCACCGGGTGTACCTGTCATTGGGAATCTGGGCCGATCTGACTCTCATCTTTCAACAGGGAGACTGGTGTGACCTCCCCTGGACCTTCCCGGACTACGCCGCGCCCGAGGTCAAAAAGCACCTGACCCGCATTCGGGACATGTACAGGGACTCCCTCAAGCATTTAACATCATCAGAGGATACGCCATGCCCAAAAGTATGACCGGCTACGGCCGCGCCGGAACCCAGGAGGAAGGTTGGACCCTGTCCTGGGAAATCCGCAGTCTCAACAACCGCCACCTGGACCTGAAGTGGAAGATTCCGCCCACCCTCTACGCCCACCAGAAAACCTGGGAGAACGAGGTTCGCGCTGTCGCCAACCGGGGCGGAGTGGAGCTTTTTCTCGGACTCAAGATCAACAACCCCGAATTGCAGTCCCTGAGCCTGGACAGGACCATGGCGGCCTCCATGCTCCAGGAACTTGAGCGCCTGGCCACGTCGATGCAGATCCCGCACACACCGGACCTGAACCGGCTGCTGAACATCCCCTCCCTGTGGAAGGACTCCGGCAGCATCGACAACCCGCAGCTCATCGAGAGCCTGACCGGAACCCTGAAAAAGGCTCTTGAAGATTGGGACGAAGCGCGGGTCCGGGAAGGTCTGGCCCTGGAGGAAGATCTACGCGTGCGCTTTGCGCGCCTGACCGTGCTGGTGGAGGAGATCCGCGTCCTTGCGGCCCAGACCGCGTCGGAACGATTCGCCCTGCTGCAGGAGCGGGTCGCCAAGCTGCTCCTCGACAGCGGTGCCCAGATAGATCCGGACCGCATGCTGCAGGAACTGGCCACCATCTCCGACCGGGTCGATGTGTCCGAGGAGCTGACGCGCCTTGAGATTCATCTCAAGGGCATCGACGGGTACTTCAACCAGACCGAACCCGTGGGCCGCAAGCTCGACTTCATGGTCCAGGAGTGCTTCCGCGAAATCAACACCTGCGGCAACAAGAGCCAGAACACGAGCATCAGCCAGCTGGTGGTGACCTTCAAGGCCGAACTCGAAAAATGCAGAGAGCAGATCCAGAATCTGGAGTAGGCAGTGGAAAAGAAAAAACTCCTGAACATCGGCTTCGGCAACGCCGTGGTCATGAACCGGGTGGTGGCCATCGTCGGCCCGACCTCCTCCCCCATGCGACGCCTGCGGGAGGAGGCCAAACAGGCCGGGCGGCTCATCGACGCGACGCAGGGCCGCAAAACCCGTTCGCTCATCATCACCGATTCGAACCACTGCATCCTGTCCGCCATCCAGCCCGAAACAATCAGTCAACGCTTCACCGCCGGAGGCAGTGATGAATAGCGCAAGCACCCATCCCCCACAAACCAACGTGGGCATGATGCTCGTCATCAGCGCCCCTTCGGGCACGGGGAAAAGCACCCTCATCCGGCGCCTGACCGCTGAATTCAGCGCCTTCACCTTTTCCGTGTCCTGCACCACCCGCGCCCCCCGCCCGGGAGAGCTCGACGGCCGGGAATATCATTTTTTGACCCGCGATGAATTCGAACGCCGCCGGGACGAGGGATTTTTCGCCGAATGGGCCGAAGTCCACGGCAACCTCTACGGCACCCCGAGGCAGACCACCATGGACCTGCTGGCCAACGGGCGCGACGTCATCTTCGACATCGACGTGCAGGGCGCGCGCCAGATCAAGAGCAACATGGGGCAGGGCTGCTACGTGTTCGTCTTCCCGCCGTCACGCGAAGTCCTGGAGGCGCGCCTGAACGGACGGGGCACGGACAGCGAGGCCACCATCATCCGTCGCCTGGCCGCCGCCCGGGACGAAATCGCGGACAGCCAATGGTTCGACCACTGGATCGTGAACGACGACCTGAACCTGGCTTACGAGCAGCTGCGCGCCATCTATGTGGCCGAGAAAACCAAACCGGCCTACCAGGAATCGTGGCAAGCCGCCCTGATCCGTCAATGGGGGATCTCATGAAAACCTCACCGGCCCTTGTCGTGGCCCTGGACTTTCCCGAGACGGCCCAGGCCCTGTCCCTGGCTTCCCGTCTGCAAGGCGTCGTGCCATGGGTCAAGGTCGGCCTGGAACTGTACCTGAGTGCAGGGCGGGAGCTGATCGCCCGGCTCAAGGATATGGGATTTAAGGTTTTTCTTGATCTCAAGTTCATGGACATCCCCAACACCGTGCAGGCGGCCACGGCCCAGGCCACGCGCATGGGCGCGGACATGCTGACCATCCACGCCCTTGGCGGACGCGCCATGTGCGAAGCGGCGGCGGCAGGCCGGGATCAGGGCCTTGCGCCCGGACAGACACCGCCCAGCATCCTGGCCGTGACGCTTTTGACCAGCCTTGGACCAAAAGATCTGGCCTGGAACCCGGGGGCGACCGATGAGGATCTGCGTGATCTGACCGTTCATCTTGCCCGGAGCTCCCAAAACTGGAAACTCGACGGCGTGGTCTGTTCAGGCAGGGAAGTTCGTGTTATACGTCAGGCATGTGGAGCATATTTTCAGCTTCTCACTCCCGGAATTCGCCTGCCCGATGCCGACTCCGGAGACCAGTCCCGTGTCTGCACGCCGGCTCAGGCAGCCCTTGACGGCAGCGATTACCTTGTCGTCGGCCGGCCGATCACCCGGTCGGACAACCCTGTGCAGGCAGCTCGGGACTACTTGAAGACAATAACATAATTTCTGCGGGGGACGCCCATGTCGGAAACCGAGAATCAACGCGCACGGATCAAGGGGGTTTTTTCCTCCGAAAAAATTGCCAAGGTCGGTGCGGGTGCGACCGTCCGCAAAACCACGCAAACCATGTACTGGTTTGCAGAGGAAGATGACCAGGGCGTGATCACCATTCAACCCCTGAATCCGAACTACGTCCCCTCGGGTCCCAAGCAGGAAATCCCGAAAGAAGAGTTTCTGGAACAGTACGCTCCCGAACCCGAGTTCTATTCAAGCAAGGTTTATCCAAGCATCCGCAAACTCAACCAGACCATCGCCAAGGCCGAGCGGCATCGGGTCAACGGCGACAACTACAGCGCGGAATATGAATTCGGCAACGCCCTGCGCGTCGATGAAGAAAACATCAGGGCCAATTTCGGTCTGGGTCTGACCTATCTGGACCGGGGGGAAACAGGCAAAGCCGACAATATCTTCCAGCGTCTGATCAAGATGGAGGCGACCTTCGAGGCCGAGCACAAGCATCTCTTCAATGATTTCGGCATCAGCCTGCGCAAAAATGAAATGTACGAACAGGCCACCGAATACTATTCCAAAGCCCTGGAACTTTCCCCGGCCGACGAGAATCTGCACTACAACATGGCTCGGGCCTGCTTCGCAAAAGCCGACATCCAAAGCACCATCGAACATCTGCGCACGGCCCTGCGCCTCAACAACAATTTGGAAATTGCCAAGAAATTCCTAGCGTATCTCAAGAAAAACAATCTGTTGCCGCAAGATATCTCCGCCGCGGAAGCAAAAGTATCGGACTAACACGTTGCGAAGCCGCACGGAGGAAACATGAACAACAGTACGGCGTCCAAAAAGGATAATCGACGCGGAATTGAACGTTTTTCCATGAGCATCCCCTCGAAAGTGAGCTCGATCATGCATGATTATTCGGACCAGGAGCTGGCGACGACAAACATTTCCGCTGGCGGGGTCTTTTTCGAAACCGGACAGACATATCCCGCCGGCACGGCAGTGACGCTCAACATCTCCCTTGATTTCGGCGGAATGAAAGCAGGCCACCCGCAAGCCAGATTCCGGGTCGAGGGCACCGTGGTGCGCACGGAAAAAAGCGGCATGGCCATCGCCTTCGATCCAACCAAAGTCACTTCCATCCGCGTCAACACGGGTAAAAAACCCGGCCAGGCAGGACCGGCCATGCTCGGGATCGTCGGAGACGATCCGCTCCTGAACGACCTCTTGGCAGCCAGACTCAGCCAGGAGACCGGCGTAAGCTGCAGCCACTCCCCATCGCTGCCCAAGATTCTTGAAACCGCGCGGCCCGATCTGACCCTGCTGGACTGCACCGGCATGTCCATGGAGGAACTTCTGCAGGAGGCAAACGGCGAGGACTCACCGTTCATGTCCACGTCCGTGGCCCTCTTCAATGTCCCCGAAGACCGCTCCCTCGAACTTGAAGCCATCAATTCCGGCATTCGCGGCATTTTTTACCGCAATTCCCCGTTCAGGCTCATGGTCAAAGGCGTGAGCGCCATGCTCGAAAACGAGCTCTGGTTCTCTCGCGAGGCCATGTCCGCGTTTCTGCTCGGCAAGCAGAACCGCCCCGCCGAATTGATCGCCCCGGAAGACGGACAGGCGGAACTGAGCCAGCGTGAACAGGAAATTCTACTCATGCTCGCCGCCGGCGCCACCAATAAGGATATCGCGCAGAAGCTTTTCCTGAGCCTCAACACCGTCAAATCGCACATCTACAACATCTACAAGAAAATCGACGTGCCCAACCGGCTCCAGGCCTCGCTGTGGGCGGCCAGACACCTTGGAGCAAGAGAAAATCCTTGAGTTTCACGCGCAAGTATATCAAGGACCAATCCACGCCAAGGCCCCGACGTCCGGCTTCCCAGACACCCTAGACCACAGGTTCGAGTACCCATGAAGACTTTATCCATCACGCAACTGCCGGTGCAGCCGGAGTTCGATTTTCCCACGTTTCTTTTTCTGTCCCAGATCGACGAACTCGGCCCGCGCGACATGATCGCCGTGCTCGACGTTTGGGAAAAATGGCTGCCCATGCTCAAGGTCTACAAACTCGGCGACCGCAAGGAGCATGTGGTTGTTTTTCTTGAGAGCGCGGTGGAGGATCAGGTTGACGAAATCTGGAAGCAGTCCCCTTCCGAGGGATTCAAGCACGAGGCCATCGCCCAGACCATGATCATGGGGACCTTGAAGGCGCTGATGCCAGAGCTGGGAGAAAAGCAGTGCGCGCCGGTTCCCGAACCGACCAAGCCCCTGTGCCGGACGCTTGAGAAGATCGGCCTGAACCTTCAGGATTCAGGGGCCCTGGACCGCAAATACGCGACCATCACCCCCTATCCCCACCGCTACGGATGCGAACGCTGCCATCTTAAGGACAGCTGCATAAAGAACATGAATCTGGATCTGGGCGGCATCATGAAGCCACAACCCAAGGCGGAATGATTTTTTAGTTCCGGCGGCCCTCAAGCCCATGGCGACACAGGGCCGCGTTCCGCCAAGCAAAAAAGCCACCACCCCGGACCACACCTCACTCTTCTCCCTCTTCACCAAAAAAAACCTTCCCTCAGCGCCTCAAGGCCCGGTGTCGCCATGGTCTTGAGGCGCGTCGGCTGTCT
The DNA here is from genome assembly GCF_014873765.1 of Desulfomicrobium macestii. Lineage (NCBI taxonomy): Bacteria > Pseudomonadati > Thermodesulfobacteriota > Desulfovibrionia > Desulfovibrionales > Desulfomicrobiaceae > Desulfomicrobium > Desulfomicrobium macestii. The sequence continues at coordinate 91,572 of NZ_JADBGG010000005.1, forward strand.
GACTGAGCCCGGCATCGTTTGTTGAATCGTTGCCGGGCGTACTGCTCAAAATTTTTCGCTCCGCACGCAACGATTCAACTCTACGAGGCCCGCGAAGGAGTTCCGGCGGGCCTCAAGGCCATGGCGACACCGGGCCGCGTTCCGCCACTCAAAAAGCCCCCCAGCCTGACGCCCCCTTCCTCTCCTCTATTCGCCAAAAGCCTGCGCCATCAGATGCCGGTAAAGCCCCCCCAGATCCGCCGGTGTCCGACCAAATACGGCCTGCCAAACCTCGTCCGACTCCATGCACAGATACAGCTGCCGATCGAGCCCGCCCCGGCGCAGCGCGTCGGCCAGAAAACGGAACTGCTCGACCCGCAAGGGACGCAGCAGGCGCTGTTTGCCGTCGATGCCGGTTATGAACTCTCCGTGAATGTAGCCTGACCCGGGGAAATTCTCGATGATGCAGCGCTTGAGGTCCGGCATGTGCCGAAAGGAGCCCATGCTTACATAGGCGATCTCTTCGGGACGCAGATGGTCGAAGATCATCTCGACGGTGCGGGCATAGCCTTCCTGCCAGCCGGGAAAATGGATCATGGGGTCAAAATGCAGGCAGACCCGAAAACCTTCCCTGGCGCAGGTCCTCGCCGCGGCAAGGCGCTCTTCCAGGCTCGCGCACTCGCCCTGTTCCTCATGGTCGGCGATGGCCGGCGCGTTCATGGACCAGGCCGGCAGAACCCGGGACGGATCGCGCACCACGTCCATCCAGGACAGGTCCACGACCTTGGATTTGAGTTCAAGGCAGACTTGCGGATAGCTCCCCAGGAATTCGATCAGGTCCCGGCTGTAGCCGGTCAGGGCTTCAAGGACCAGTGAATCGGTAAACTCCCCGGTGCCGACCCGATAACGGCGATCCGGATTTGCGCTGAAGGCCTGGTCAAGCTCGCGCCACAGATCGTCCTGGTTGGCCCAGACCTTGAGCACGCGATCCTGAAAATAGGCCTGCAGGATGCAATACGAGCAACGCAGCGGACAATTCTCGCCGATGTGCACGATCTGGTACCCGCAACAGCGATAATGACTGGTGCCGGGACAATGACGCAAAAAACGCCCCCGGTACCGCTTCAGATAAAGAATGTCTTCGCGCGCCAGCCCGGAGGAAAGGGCTTCGCCCTCGGCCAGCACTTCCGCCGTCAGGTGGGGCAGCTTCTCGCGCACGCGCTGCGCCACGGGGGAATCGGCCACGGCCGCATCGACAACCACCCGGCTGATGCCCTGCAGATAGGTGGGCAGCGTCTTCATTTGCCACCCAGCGGAAAAAGGCCGTCCAGATCTTCACGGGCCGCGATGCGAGCAAGTTCGGCGCTGACGGCGCGCAGCCCGTCCGGGCTCGTCAGGCGCACGCTCAGTTCCACCGCGTTGCTCTCGAACACGTCCGGCTGCACAATCCTCCAGCGCGTTCCGGCCGAAACCCGGCGGACGGTGTCGATAAAATCGCGCTCCATGTCCGACAACACCGGGTAGCGCCGCAGGCGGATTTCGTGGAGGATACGGGTCATGGCGTCCTTGGGTGAGAGCCCGGCCGCCAGAATCTCCGTCAAGCCCGCGCCCTCCAGCACCTGCGCCACGGAAACGCCATCACGGGCGCGGATTTCGCGAATCCAGGTCAGCACGTTGACCGCGTTCCCGCGCGACCAGGAGAGCGTTGCAAAGAGCGCCTCAAGGGCTTCGAGGTCAGCGGCGGCAAAGGCTTCCAGCAAGTCCGAGCAGGCCAGGGGGACGGCCCCCGCGACCAGAAGCGCATCCCAGCGCGCAGGCAGCGTCAGCCAGGAACGGACCAGACGCAGCCGCTTGGAGCGAGCCTCAAGGCCGAGCGCCTCCAGAACCCGCTCCATGTTCACGTCCGGCAGGGCGTTGAAATAGCGCAGGGCACGGACGAGCTGCCCGTCTGTCAACTCCGCTCCGGCGTTGGACTGTACATAGGCCAGCCCTCTGTCCTCGGCGCTCAGGGGCCCCAGATCCATGCACAGAATTTCACGGCCAAGCTCCGCCAGGGCGGCCACCCGGGCCGCGCCCGCAACGAGCACGGGCCGCGCGCCTTTGCCATCGACCAGCACTGGCACAAGCTGCCCATGGTCCTTCAGGCTGCGGCAGAGGGCCGGGGATGGCGGATTGGACCAGAAAAGCCAGGCCCCATCGGCATCCATATCCTCGGCGCGGCAGCGCAGAAGCGTGGCGCATGCAGGATCCAGGGGCAGTGAGTCGACCGTATTCATGATTTTCTCTCAACGATTTTGAAGAATTACGCAGTGCTTAAAATCCCATTGCCCTTGACAACTTCCAAGCCCCCTCCCTATAGGGGTATTTCTTGAAAAAGTTCAGGATCGCAGACGGGTTACAAGCACCCAGAGGTTATAGAGCGTGGGACTTTCATCCAATTTCTTCTCTTTTGCAAGCGAATTCCCGTCCTTCATCCCGAAAGGCAGGAACGATCTTATACCCTGTAGCCATATGGTTGCGTAATACTTTGCATAAGGGGGCTGTATGCAGGATCAACTTCAAAAACAGAGGACTTTCGCCCTGATAGGGCATGGAGGAACCGGAAAGACTTCAGTGGCCGAAATGCTGCTGTTCGCCGCCGGTTCCATCACCAGGTTGGGCAAGATCGACGAGGGCTCGACGGTCCTCGACTACGAACCCGAAGAAATCAAGCGCAGGGGCAGTATTCAACCCGGCTTTGCACAGCTCCCCTGGAAAAAGAACCTGAATTTCCTTATCGACACGCCCGGCGACAACAATTTCATAGGCGATCTCCCCTATCTCCTGCAGGGCGCGGACAACGTGATCCTGGTCATCGACGCCATCGACGGGGTCAAGCCGCTGACCAAGAAGATCTGGTCCGAAGCCGTCAAGGCCTCGCTGCCTGCCATGGTATTCATCAACAAGATGGATCGTGAACGCGCGAATTTCCAGATGGCCTATCAAGGTCTGATCGACGTCCTGGGCATGAAGCCCGTCCTCCTTTTTCTACCCATCGGCAGCGAAGCCGACTTTCGGGGACTGGTCGATGTCCTGGCCGACAAGGCCTACGCCTTCGATGAGAATGGCGGCCTGACTCCCATCGACATGCCCGAAGACCTGGCCGACGAAGTCACCATGACGCGTGAAATCGCCATCGAGAACATCGCCGAGAGCAGCGAAGAGCTGATGGAGAAATACCTGGAGGAAGGTTCGCTCACGGACGAAGAGGTGGCCACCGGCCTGCGCGCAGGCATCGCCGCACGCATGCTGGTCCCGGTCTGCGTGGGTGCCGCCATGCAGAACAAGGGCGCGGTCACGCTCCTGGACACCATCCAGAATCTCATGACCTCGCCGCTTGAGCACGAGCCCTGGCTCGACGCCGAGGGCAACGAACGCCCGTCGAGCCCTGACGCCCCGTTTGCCGCCTTTGTCTTCAAGACCATCGCCGACCCCTTCGCCGGACAACTCTCCGTGCTGCGCGTGCTCTCCGGCGTGCTCTCCCCCGACGCCAGCGTCCTCAACGCAACCAAGGACGAAAAGGAAAAGATCGGCCAGATCCTGTTTCTGGAAGGCAAAAAGCAGACGCCGTGCAAGCAGGAGGTCGGACCCGGAGCCATCGTGGCCGTGGCCAAGCTCAAGAACACGGCCACCGGCGACACCCTGTGCGCGGAAAAGGCCCCCTTCATCCTGCCCAAGCCGGCCTTGAGCCCATCCATCATTTCCTATGCCCTGGCCGCCGAGGAAAAAGGCGAGGAAGACAAGGTTTTCGCGGCGGTTCAGAAGCTGCTGGACGAAGACATCAACCTGCATCTGGTCCGCAACGATGAAACCGGCGACATGCTGCTCACCGGCATGGGGCAGCTACACATCGAACTGGCCGTGGAAAAGGTCAGACGGCGCTACAAGACAAACATCCTCCTGAAGACCCCCAAGATCCCCTACCGCGAAACCATCAAGGGCAAGGCCCAGGTCCAGGGCCGACACAAAAAGCAGTCCGGCGGACGCGGCCAGTTCGGCGACTGCTGGATCCGCATGGAGCCCAACGCCCGCAGCGCGGGCTACGAGTTCCTGGACGAGATCGTCGGCGGCTCCATCCCGCGCAACTACATCCCGGCGGTGGACAAGGGCGTCCAGGAAGCGGCGGCGCGGGGATTTCTGGCCGGTTATCCCATGGTCGATTTCAAGGTGGCTGTTTACGACGGCTCCTACCACAACGTGGATTCCTCGGAAATGGCGTTCAAGATCGCGGGTTCCCTGGCCTTCAAGAAAGCCGTCGAGATGTGCAACCCGATCCTGCTCGAACCCATCATGCTCACGGCAGTCTTCATCCCCGACGAGTTCATGGGCGACGTCATCGGCGACCTCTCCAGCAGGCGCGGCCGGGTTCTTGGCTCCGATTCCATCGGCGGCGTGACCGAAGTCAAGGCTCACGTACCCATGGCGGAAATGATGAAATACGCCCCGGACCTGCGCTCCATGACCGGCGGCCAGGGCACCTTCACCATGGAATTCGCCCATTACGAGGAGTGCCCACCCAACGTGGCCGAACAGGTCATCGCCGACAGCAAGAAGGAAGAAGATTAATTCCGTCTTCCGCACAAAAAAGGGCCGCTTCACCGCGGCCTTTTTTTTGGTCTTGTCCTTGGGCTCCACTTCCCTTAGTTTCCGTCAGGATGCGCAAGCATCACATCACACCTCAACATACCGGAGCCCCTTAATGCCCGAATCGCACGTGACCCTGACCCCTCTTGGCGGGCTGGGAGAAATCGGCAAGAACTGCATGGCCCTGGAGACCGAGCAGAGCATGATCCTGGTGGACTGCGGGCTCATGTTTCCGGATGTCATACTCTATGGAGTAGATGTGGTCATCCCCCGCATGGACTTCATCGTCAGCCGCAAGCACAAATTGAAGGGCATCATTCTGACCCACGGGCATGAAGACCATATCGGAGCGCTGGCCTGGCTTGTTCCCTATCTGCAGGAGGTTCCCCTCTACGGTTCGGAGTTCACCCTGCGCCTGGCCCTGAAACGCCTGCAGGAGCGCAATCTCGACTCCCACGTGAAGCTGCACCCGGTGCGCGCGCGGGAGCGGGTCGATCTGGGCGAGTTCGCCGTGACCTTCATGCCGGTCTGCCACAGCATCATCGAGGGCTTTGGCCTTGGCATCGAAACTCCGGCCGGACGCATCGTGCACACCGGGGATTTCAAGATCGACCGCAATCCCCAGGGCGCGCACGCCACCGATCTTGATGCCTTCAGGAAATTCTCGGACGACGGCGTGCTGCTTCTGCTGTCCGACTCGACCAACGTGGAGCGGGAAGGCTTCTCCCTGACCGAACAGGAAATCCAGGACTCCCTGGACGAGGTCTTTGCCGATGCCAAGGGCCGCATCCTGGTGACCCTGTTCGCCACGCACATCCAGCGCATGCAGGAAATTTTCGATCTCGCCGCCAAGCATGGCCGCAAGGTGGCCTTCACGGGGCGCAGCCTGGTCACCAACATCGAGGTCGCCAAGGATCTCGGGCACCTGCGCTTCAACCGCGAAAACTCGTGCGACATGGAAGAACTGGCCTATCTGGACGACAGCCGGATCGTGATCCTGCTGACCGGCTCCCAGGGCGAACCCCTCTCGGCCCTGAGCCGCGTGGCCCGGAGCGAGCACCGGCAGATCAACATCCACAAGGGCGACACCGTGGTCATGTCCTCGCGCTTCATCCCGGGCAACACCAGGGCCATCACCCGCGTCATCAACGACCTCTACCGGCACGGGGCGAGCGTCCTCTACGAGAAGGTGCAGGCCATCCACGCCTCGGGGCACGCCCATCAGGAAGAACTCAAGATCATGCTCGACACGGTCCGGCCCAAGTTCTTCGTGCCGGTGCACGGCGAATACCGCCACCTCTTCAAGCACGCCGAGCTGGCCGTTTCGCGCGGCATCGCGCCGGAACGGGCGCTGATCCTGGAGAACGGTCAGCCCGTGACCCTTTCGTCCTCGGGCATCCGCCTGGAGGAAGCGGTCTTCGCCGAGTCCATCCTCGTCGACGGCAAAGGCGTGGGCGACGTGGGCCAGAGCGTGCTCAAGGAACGCCAGATCCTGGGCGGGGAAGGCCTTGTCATCGTGCTCCTGGTGCAGGACGAATTCGGGACCATCGTCTTCGGCCCCAGCATCCAGTCCAAGGGCTTCATATTCGAGCAGCATTTCTCCCACATCCTCGAAGACGCCAAGTGCATCATACTTGATGTCATGGAAGGCAACCCCGGCTGCGAGGCCTACAAGCTGGAAGAGAAGATCAGGTCCTCCCTGCGCCGCTTTTTCCGCAAGGTCCTGGAGCGCGACCCCATTGTCATTCCCCTCATCGCCCGGGTGTAATTTTTTCTTGCCAAGCATAAAGCTCTCGCGTACCGACTTCAGTTCCCAAACACTCCACACGTCCGCATTTTTGGTTTGGCCCATTCGGGCTCCTGCGGACGGAGGAATAAAACCAAGGAGATTACCATGCCTTATGTCAGTATGAAACAGATGCTGGAAACCGGAGTTCACTTCGGCCACCAGACCCGCCGCTGGAACCCCAAGATGCGCCCCTTCATTTTCGGCGCGCGCAAGGGCATTCACATCATCGACCTGCAGCAGACCGTAAAGCTGTACCGCAAGGCCCACGATTTCATCGCGGACACCGTTGCACGCGGCGGCAAGATCATTTTTGTCGGCACCAAGCGCCAGGCCCAGGACGTGATCAAGACCGAAGCCGAGCGCTGCGGCATGTACCACGTCACCAACCGCTGGCTCGGCGGCACGCTGACCAACTACCAGACCATCCGCACCAGCATCACCCGCCTGAAAAAGCTCGAAACCATGTTCGAAGACGGCTCCGTGAGCCGCTTCCTGAAAAAGGAAGTCGTGCGCATGGAACGCGAGGTCACCAAGCTGAACCTGACCCTGGGCGGCATCAAGGACATGGAAGAGCCGCCGGCGGCCGCCTTCATCATCGATCCGCATCGCGAAGAGATCGCCGTCAAGGAATGTCGCAAACTCGGCATCCCGATCGTGGCCGTGGTCGATACCAACTGCGATCCCGACCTGATTGACTATATCATCCCCGGCAACGACGACGCCATCCGCGCCATCAAGCTTTTTGCCGGCGCAATGGCCGATGCCTGCATGGAAGGCGCCGCCAGCACCAAGGACGCAGTGGAAGAGCCCAAGACCACCAAGGTTCCCGAAGTTGAGCTTCCGGCCGGTTCCGCAGAGCCAGAATCCGTAGATACAGACGAAGAGGTATAATACGATGAGCATTACCGCAGCGATGGTTAAGGACCTGCGCGAACGCACCGGCGTGGGCATGATGGATTGCAAAAAGGCACTGGCCGAATGTGATGGCGACGAAGAAAAGGCCATTGCATGGCTGCGCGAAAAGGGGCTGTCCAAGGCCGCCAAGAAAGCCGGCCGCGCCACTTCCGAGGGCCTGGTGACCGTTGTCGTCGCCGCTGACGGCAAATCCGCCGCCATGAGCGAACTCAAGTGCGAGACCGATTTCGTGTCCAAGAACGAGGAATTCATTGCCCTGGCTGAAGGCCTGGCCAATCTCGCCCTGGAAAAGAAGACCGACGACCTGGAAGCGCTGCCTGCCGAAGCCTCCGATCTGACCGGCCTCATCGGCAAGATCGGCGAGAACATGCAGGTCGGCCGCCTGGCCTACGTGTCCTTCACCGGCGACGGAGCCATCGGCACCTACGTCCATTCCACCAAGAAGCTTGGCGTCCTGGTCGAACTGTCCGGTCAGGCCACTCCCGAGCTGGCCAAGGATGTGGCCATGCAGATCGCGGCCGCCAATCCCCTTTGCGTCGGCCCGGATCAGATCCCGGCCGAAACCCTGGCCCAGGAGAAGGAAATCTACCTGAACCAGGCCAAGGAAGAAGGCAAGCCGGCCCAGATCGCCGAGAAGATCGTCGAGGGACGCATCCGCAAGTTCTATCAGGAAGTATGTCTGCGCGAGCAGCTCTTCATCAAGGACGACAAGAAGACCATCAAGGACCTTCTTGGTAAAAACGCCGACATTGTCCGGTTCTTCCGGTTCGCCATCGGCGCATAAGCAAAGGGCCGCAAGGCCCTTTTTTTTGGCCCTCAGATCGTCGAAACCCGCATCTGTCCCGCTTCACGCCTGCTGTTGCAGCGGATGCGCGAAATGGATATACGATCATCCGAGAAGGAGGCTTGGTCATCCCGGCCTCCTTTTCGTTCACCGCTTACCCAAGAGGTACCTATACAATGGAGAAACTCCGATACGGCAGAGTCATGCTCAAGCTGAGCGGAGAGGCCCTGGCCGGAGAGCAGGGCTTCGGCATCGAACCCCAGACCATCCAATCCATCTGCCGAGAGCTTGCCGAGGCGGCCTCCATGGGCGTGCAGCTCAGCATGGTCATCGGCGGCGGCAACATTTTTCGTGGAATTTCCGTCTCCTCCAAGGGCATGGACCGTGCCTCGGCCGACTACATGGGCATGCTGGCCACGGTCATGAATGCCCTGGCGGTTCAGGACGCCCTGGAAAAACTGGGCATCACGACCCGCGTCATGACCGCCATCGACATGAAGGAAGTTGCCGAGCCCTACATCCGGCGCCGCGCCATCCGTCATCTCGAAAAAGGCCGCGTGGTCATCTGCGCCGCCGGAACGGGTATTCCCTATTTCACAACGGACACGGCGGCGGCGCTCAGGGCCATGGAACTCAAATGCGAGGCCATCTTGAAGGCCACCAGGGTCAACGGCGTCTACGACAAGGACCCCGAAAAGCATTCCGACGCCGTCATGTTCAACAAACTGACCTACCTGGACGTCCTGCAGCGTCGTCTCAAGGTCATGGATTCCGCGGCCATATCCCTTTGCATGGACAACAAACTCCCCATCGGGGTCTTCAACCTCTTTGTACCCGGCAATATCCAGCGGGTGGTCAGAGGCGAGGAAGTCGGAACAATTGTTCAAGGAGAATGACATGGAAAAGCACACACAGGATTGCACCAACAGGATGCAGAAAAGCATCGACAGTCTGGAAAAGGATTTCTCCAAGCTGCGCACCGGCCGGGCCTCCACGGCGCTGGTGGACAGCATCCGGGTCGATTACTACGGTACCCCGACCCCGCTCAATCAGGTTGCCTCCGTATCCATCCCGGACAGCCGCACCATTTCCATTTCCCCGTGGGATCGCAGCGCCTTCAACAGCATCGAGAAGGCCATCATGAAGTCGGACCTGGGACTCACGCCCATCAACGACGGCCGCGCCATTCGCATCAACATCCCGGTTCTGACCGAAGAACGCCGCAAGGACCTGGTCAAGATGGCCAAGAAGTATACCGAAGATGCCAAGGTCGCCATCCGCAACGTGCGCCGGGACGTCAACGACGCCCTGAAGAAAATGCACACCGCCAAGGAAATCAGCGAAGACGATCTGCACAAGGCCCAGGACGAAGTCCAGAAGACCACGGACAACTTCGTGAAGAAGGCTGACGCGGTCTTTACCGAGAAAGAAAAGGAAATCATGGAGATCTAGATCCAGTCCATGCCACCGCTCAATCATCTCGCCATCATCATGGACGGCAACGGCCGCTGGGCCCGCGCCAGGGGTCTTGACCGCAGCGCCGGCCACAAGGCCGGCACTGAAACCGCCCGCGAAATCGTCAAGGAATGCCGAAAGCTCGGCATTCCTTACCTGACGCTCTACACCTTCTCCAAGGAGAACTGGTCCAGGCCCAAACAGGAGGTCGGTTTCCTCTTCAACCTGCTCAAGGATTTTTTGACCGAGGAGCTTCCTTCCCTGCTGGAACAGTCCATCCGACTGAACGTGCTCGGCGATCTGGACGAACTGCCCCTGCCCACCAGGCAGGTGCTACGCCACGCCGTGGAAAAAACCGCCTCCTGCTCGGCCATGAACCTGAACCTGGCCCTCAACTATTCGGGGCGGCTTGAAATTCTGCGTGCCTGCCAGGCTCTACTGAAGAAGCAGGTCAAACCGTCGGAACTGACCGAGGAGATGTTCGCGGGCGAACTCTACACCTCGGGCATGCCCGACCCGGACCTGATCCTGCGCACCAGCGGCGAACTGCGACTCAGCAACTATCTGCTCTTTCAGAGCGCCTACAGCGAACTCTATTTCTCCGCCGTGCCCTGGCCGGATTTTCATGTCGGCGAACTGCACGCCGCCCTGGAGGACTACGCGTCCCGTCAGCGCCGCTTCGGGACCACGGGTGAGGAGTCCGCATGACAAGTCCGCATTTCAAACGCGTCCTGACTTCCCTGCTGCTGCTGCCCCTGCTGGGCTGGGCCATCTTGAGCGGCGACCCGGTCCTGAGCATCGGCGTCACGGCAGTGGCGGGCCTCGGTCTCATGGAGTTCTACGCCATGTTCTGGCCGGGACGTGAAAAGCTTGCTTTCAAAGCCCTTGGCCTCTTCTTCGCACTGGGCATGATCTGGGCGCCTCTGTCTTGGAGCGGCGGGGCCCTGGTCTGCATGGCCATGCTGGGCGTGGCCGTCTCATTTCTGATCGCCCACGACAGGCTAAAATCTCCCGACGCTTTTAAGGACAGCCAGACACTGCTCTTCGGCCTTCTGTATCTGCCCTTTATCCTGCGTCTCTTCCGGACCATTTCCGCTCCGGAAATCGGACTTGTGCTGCTGACCACCTTTGCCGCCGACACCGGGGCCTACTATGCCGGGAGCTTCATCGGCGGTCCCAAGATCTGGCCTTCGGTCAGTCCGAAAAAAACCTGGGCCGGCAGCCTCGGGGGCCTCTGCGCGAGCGTTCTGGTCTGCACCGCCATGGGCCTTTTCTTCGGCAGCGCGCACTGGACGAGCTTCGCCCTGCTTGGCGTGGCCCTGAATATTGCCGCGCAGATCGGCGACTTTTTCGAATCCGCCCTGAAACGCTGGCGCGGAGTTAAAGACTCCGGCAAGATTCTGCCCGGACACGGCGGCATTCTGGATCGCATCGACAGTCTGCTCTTCACCCTTCCCCTGTACTGCGGGCTGACCGCCTTGTTCTCCTTTTTCGCCTGAGACAAAAAGCCATGAAGTACATTTCCGGCCTCTCTTCCCCGGTTTTCGACCGCCCCGGCCAGCGCAGCCTCGCCATTCTGGGCAGCACCGGGTCCATCGGCACCAGCGCGCTCAAGGTCGTGGCCAAGAATCGCGACGACCTCAATGTCGTGGCCCTGGCCGGAGCACGGAACATGGAGCTGCTGGCCAGGCAGGCCGAGATCTTCCGTCCGAAATACCTGGGAGTCCTGAACGAGGAAAAAGCAGACGAACTCTCCGTCCTGCTCCCTGCTGGGTACAACCCGCGCATTCTCGTTGGACAGGAAGGGTACACGGCCATGGCCACCCTGCCCGAGGCCGACCTCATCCTGGCCGCCCAGGTCGGCGCTGCCGGGTTGGTCCCGGCCCTGGCCGCTGCCGAGGCCGGCAAGGTGCTGTGCCTGGCCAACAAGGAGGCCCTCGTTCTGGCCGGAGACCTTTTCCGCAGTGCCTGCCGGACCAGCGGAGCCGCCATTCTTCCTGTGGACTCGGAGCACAACGCCCTGTTCCAGGCTTTCGCAGGCCATGAAGGCAGACAAGCCTGTCGCCTAATCCTGACCGCGTCAGGCGGACCGTTTCGCACAAGAAGCCTGCAGGAAATCCAGGCCGTAACTCCTGCCCAGGCCCTAAGGCACCCGAACTGGTCCATGGGCGCAAAAATTTCCATCGACTCCGCGACCATGATGAACAAGGGCCTTGAGATCATCGAGGCCGTGCATCTTTACGGCGCGTCCCTGGACGAGGTGGACGTGGTGGTCCATCCCCAATCCATCGTCCACTCCCTGGTCGAGTACGAAGACGGCTCGCAGCTGGCCCATCTGGGCATGCCGGACATGGAGATCCCCATCGGGTACTGCCTCGGCTATCCCAAAAGACTGCACATCGGCCTTGAGCGCCTCGATCTGGCCCGGATCGGCACCCTGACTTTCGAGGCCCCCGATCCGCTGCGCTTTCCCTGTCTGAATCTGGCGCGCGAGGCGCTTTCCGCCGGCCCCAGCCACCCCGTGGTGCTCAATGCCGCCAATGAAATCGCGGTTCAGGCATTTCTTGACGGGCGCATCTCTTTTCCGGGCATTGCCCGGCTCATCGAGATGATGCTGGGCAAACATTCCTTGACCTTGATGCATGATCTGGGGGACATTTTGGACCTTGATGCGCAAACACGAACTCGGTCCGAAGAGGCCATAGGAAAAGGCGAATGGTAACCAGTATTCTGGCTGTGGTGGTGGTCCTGGGCGGACTGATCTTCTTTCATGAACTGGGTCACTTCGTGGTCGCTCGCGGCCTCGGCATGGGGGTCAGCGTCTTTTCCCTGGGATTCGGGACGCGGCTTTTCGGCTTCACCCGGGGCAAGACGGACTACCGGGTCTGCGCCTTTCCCCTGGGCGGATACGTGCAGCTCGTGGGTGAATCTGTCGACGCCGAACTTCCCGAGGGATTTGGCCCGGAGGAATCATTTTCGCGCAGACCGCCCTGGCAACGCATGCTGGTCGTGCTGGCCGGGCCCGTATTCAACTTCATCCTGGCCTGGTTCATTTTCTGGGGCTTGGCCTACAGCCAGGGCGTGCAGGAGCTGTTACCCGTCATCGGCCAGGTGACCAACTCAAGCGCGGCCGAAGAAGCCGGCATCGTCCCCGGAGATCAGATCATCGAAATCGATGGCGTGCGGATCGAGGTCTGGGAAGACCTGGTCGATCGCATTGAGACCAATGAAGGCGATTCGATGTTCCTGACCGTGCAACGGGGCAGCGAGCTCTTTTCCGTGCACGTCACTCCGCGATTGCAGGAAAAGCGCAATTTGTTCGGCGAAATCAAGACCATGCCCATGCTCGGCATCGCCCCCAAGGGCGAAATCCTGAGTCGCGAGCTTGGATTTTTTGACGCCGCGGTTCAGGGCGCCCGTCAAATCCGGGAAGTCAGCGGGCTGATGGTCATGGGCATCGTCAAACTCATCGAGCGAGTCATCCCCATGTCGGACATGGGCGGAGTCATCCTCATCACCGAGATGATCCACAAGGAAGCGCAAAACGGCATTGTCAATCTGCTGGCCCTGACCGCGCTGATCAGCATCAACCTTGGGATCCTGAACCTGCTGCCCATCCCGGTGCTGGACGGCGGGCACATCCTCTTCTTCTTCCTGGAAACCGTCACCGGCAAACCCCTGAGCCCGCGAGTTCAGCAAGTTGCCCTGAAGATCGGCATGATGCTGCTGCTCATGCTCATGATCCTGGCCACATTCAATGATATCCTCCGACACTTCAAGTAGCCGCTATCTCGCGCTGAACTGCGCCGAGGAACGCATTCAGGTTGTCCTTGGCAGCCCCCCCGAGGTCATGTTCAGCGAAGAGATCCTCTGTCCCGGGCAATCCATCCGCCACCTGCCCACGGCCATCGCGCGCGCCCTCGGGGTGCAGGCCATGGGCGCGGGCGGGCTTTCCGGCATCGCCTGTGTGCGCGGGCCGGGATCGTTCACGGGCCTGCGCATAGCCCACGCGGCCATGCACGGGCTGTCCCGTCCGCACGCCATCCCCATGGCCGGCCTGCAATATCCGCAAATCCTGGCCGCCCAGGCCGAACCATTCGTGCGCGACACAGAACTTTGGGTCCTGACTTACGCCCGCAAGGGTCAGGTCTACATTCAGGGCTTTAAGGCCGGCATGCCTCTGGCTCCTGTCCGGCCGCTGCCGGTTCCCAAGGCTCACGAACTGCTGCAGTCACGTCCGGCGGGCATCTTTCTGCTCGGCAGCGGACTGCGCAAAAATCCCGAACTGTTGGCCTTGCCGAAGGCCACGGTCCTGCCTCAATTTCTCGATACGCCCCTGCCGTCCTCTCTGCTGGCCGCTGCATGCGCGGCGGAGTATTCAAGCCAGCCCCCCCAGCCGCTGTATCTTCGCAAGTCCGACGCCGAGGACAACCTGGAATCCATCGCCATTTCGCGCGGCATTCCGACCACCGAGGCCCGCAAGCACATCCCCGATTTCGAATAATCTTTGTCCGACATGCGATGTTGGACAAAATTCCTCTAAAGAAATTCTCCGTCCGGCCGATTTACTCATCAAGAACAATGAGCAAGGCCCGCAAACTGCTCGATTCAAAGGCAAGGACGCCGCTAATCTTTCAAGGAGGAATTTTTTATGTCACTCATTATCAACCACAACCTGATGGCCATGAACGCGAACCGCAACCTGGCATCCGCGTACGGCAACCTGTCGACATCCGTCAGCCGCCTGTCTTCGGGCCTGCGCATCACTTCGGCCGCCGACGACGCGGCGGGCCTCGCCATTCGCGAGCTCATGCGTGCGGATATCGCATCCCTGAACCAGGGTGTCAGAAACGCCAATGACGCCATCTCCATGATCCAGACCGCCGACGGCGCCCTTGGCGTCATCGACGAAAAGCTGATCCGCATGAAGGAACTGGCCACCCAGGCGGCCACCGGCACCTACGCTTCGGACCAGCGTCTGATCATCGACTCGGAGTACCAGGCCATGGCCTCGGAAATCACCCGAATCGCCAACGCCACGGACTTCAACGGAATTTACCTGCTGAACGGCAACCTCTCCGCATCCAGCACAAACGCGGCCGTTGCGAATTGGAGCAAGGAGCACTCGGGCAGCGGATTGGCCTCAACCGGCCCCCTGAAGGTTCACTTTGGCACGGGCAACGACTCCGCGGAAGATTACTACTACATCTCCATCGGCAACTCCACCGCCTCAGCCTTGGGCGTAGGCAACGCTTCAGACGCCGCCAGGGCCAACGGAACCGGCAACGCGGCATCTGGAGGCTACAGCATCTCCACCCAGCAGGGCGCCCAGGAAGCCCTGGAGGCCCTCAACTCGGCCATCACCTCCAAGGACAACATCCGAGCCAACCTCGGCGCCTTGCAGAACCGTCTTGAGAACACCATCACCAACCTGCAGATCCAGGCAGAGAACCTGCAGGCAGCCGAGTCTCAGATCTCCGATGCCGACGTCGCCACGGAAATGACCAACTTCGTGCGCAACCAGATCCTGACCCAGTCCGCAGTGGCCATGCTTTCCCAGGCCAACAGCCTGCCGAATATGGCCATGCAGCTCTTGCAGGGATAATGACAGCTTCGTAAAACCTCTTTCCCGGCCGGGTCGCGGAAGCGGCCCGGCCTTTTTAACTCGATAATGTTGATTCTGGCACCAGGATTGCTCGAAGTGTGAATAGACTCGTCCAACCCAACGCACCAGAGGAATGACATGGCTGATGACCTGACCAGTTCGCTTATTTCCGGAGCCATCCGCTTCACGGGCCTCGGGTCCGGGACGGACTTCGACTCCATGGTGACCAAGCTCATCGAAGTCGAACAGACCCGAACCAAGCGGCTCGAGTACTGGCGGTCGGGATGGGAAGCCAAGAGTGAAGCCTTTGATTCGCTCTCTTCCAACATGCTTTCCCTCAAGGCGTCGCTGGATACCATGAACACCACGGACGAGTTCCTGATCAAGAACGCCATCTCTTCCAACACCACCGCCTTGACCGCAAAGGCGGGCAGCAACGCGGAAGAAAGTACCCACCAGGTGGATGTGTTGTCCCTGGCGACCAACGACATGCACATGGGGGCGGTAATTTTTTCCTCTCCGGATGACGTCATCAGCGGCGGCGCGGACGGGACATTCGTCTTCACGGCCGGCTCCCGGCAGGTCTCCGTGAACGTAACCAGCACCACGACCCTGAGTCAGTTCGCCAGTCTCATCAACTCCGACGCGGATAATCGCAACTACGTACGAGCCAGCGTGGTCAACGACGGCAGCGGTTACAGGCTGCAGATTCGAGGCATGGATCTTGGCGCCGGCAATGACTTCATTGTCGATGCAAACTCGACCTCGGCCAATCTGCTCACAAATTTCAGCCAAAGTCAGTTCATTGAAACCCAGAATGCCGCCAACGCAAAACTCCGGGTCGATGGCTTTCCTCTTGCCCCCACAGCCACTGCGGAAATACTGAAGGCCACCTTTACCGGCAAGACCACGACGGACACAATCACCACCGCCGACGGAACCTTCAAGTTCGCCTACGGCGGAACGCTGTATTCCGTCGATGTCGCGGCCGCGGACACCTACGCTTCGCTGGCCGGAAAAATCAACACTGCGGTGGGCTCCACCATGGCCACGGCCACGGACGTGTCCGGCAATGTCGAGCTGACCCTGACCGGAGCGGCGGGATCGGACAAACAGATTTCCATCATCAATTCCCCCGGGACCACGGTCGGCGAACTTCAACCGGCAGCCTTCACACAGATCCAGGGAGCCACCGACGGCTACTTCGAGCGTAACTCAAACTCCATTTCGGACATCATCTCCGGCGTGACCCTGAATCTGGCCAGCATCGGCAGCACGACCATCACCACCAGCCTCGATCCGGAAGCGGTTACCGAGAAGGTGCAGACCTTTGTCGAGGCCGTGAATTCGGTGCTAAAGGAAATAAAAGACCAAACGCAGGTCACGACCGTCGGTGAAAATGTTTCCGGGTCCCTTTTGACCGGCAACTACGGCATGCAGATGATCCAGCAGAAGCTCAAGAATATCCTGGCGGAAAAAGGAGTCGGGTTCGACTACGACATGGACCCCATCGTTTCCCTGGGCAGCGTGGGCATCACCACGGACACCAGCCAGGGCTCCCCGACTTTCGGCATGCTCATTTTCGACCCCGGTGCCTTTTCCGCGGCGCTAAGCACCGACCCCGACGCCGTGGCCCGCCTCTTCAGCGCGGACCATTACCCGGCAACCAAGGAAATGGTGAACGGCGTCGCAGTGGAATCCTCGAATTTCAATTTCGACTCGTCCATCAAGGGCGTAACCCAAGCCGGGGAGTATTCCGTCAGCTACAGCGTGGATGCCGGCGGCAACATCAGCGCCGCGAGCATCAATGGATACCCGGCCAGCATCGACGGCACCAAGATCGTGGCCCAGGGGGATGGAAATGCGGCACGAGGCCTTTCCATCGAAGTCATCAACCTGACGGCCGGTTCCTATTCCGGCACGGTCCAGATCAAGTCCGGCAAGACCCAGGAGCTGATTGACGAACTCAAAAGGTTGACAGATTCAACGACCGGAACCCTTGAAGTCCTCAAGGACAACTACCAGGACATCATGGATTCCATCGACGACAAGATCGCCTATGAGGAGCGCCGTCTGACTCTTCTGGAAAAGAACCTGCGCCTGCGCTTTGCCAAGCTTGAAGCCGTCCTTGGTACGTACAACAACATTTCCACCCAGATCAGCTCGCAAATCAGCAGTTTGTCCGGCAAGTGATAGAAAGGAGTTCGCACAGTGCACAAAGCCGCCAACGCCTACATGCAGACCCAGGTCACCACCACAACCCCCGGCCATCTCGTGGTCTTGCTTTACGACGGTGCCATCACCTTCCTGGAGCAGGCCAAGGGAGAGATAGAGGCGAAAAACTTTGCCAAGAAGGGCATCCTCATTTCCCAGGCTCTCGATATCATAGCCGAACTCGACGGCTCCCTGAACGCGGACAAGGGCGGGGAAATCGCCCGGAACCTGCACAAGCTCTACATGTACTGCAGCACCCGCCTGCTGCAGGCCAACCTCAAGATGGATATAGACATGGTGGACGAAGTAATCGGGATCCTGTCCTCTTTCAGATCCGCCTTTTCGGAAATCTCCAAGAATCCGGCTCACCAGGCACCTCCCAGGGCGGCCGCCTATTACGCCAGATAGGCCGGGGCGCCCAGTCCTGGCCGGCATGTAAGGCACGCATTCTGCAAACGCTTTCCCAGATCACACTTCAACAGGAAAAGCGACATGTGCGGCATAGCCGGTTTTTTCAATCCGAGCGGAATCTCTCCGCAAGATAACGTTCTTTCGTCCATGGCCCAAGCCCTGGCCCATCGCGGGCCGGACCATCAGGGCCTGTTCCAGGACCGCTGCTGTGCCCTGGCCTACAGACGGCTTTCCGTCATAGATCTGGCAGGGGGCAACCAGCCCGTGGTCCATGAACCGTCCGGGGCGGTCCTGGTTTTCAACGGCGAAATCTACAATTACCAGCCGCTTCGGGCCGAACTTGCCAGCCTTGGCCATGTTTTCCGCACCCACTCGGACTCTGAAGTCCTGCTCGCGGCCTACCTGCAGTGGGGCGACAAATGCCTGCGCCGCCTGGTCGGCATGTTCGCCTTCGCGGTTTGGACCCCTCGGACGCAAACGCTGTTCCTGGCCCGGGACCGCATGGGCAAGAAGCCGCTTTTTTACACGATCCTGCCCAACGGAACCCTGATCTTCGCCTCCGAGATCAAGGCCATCCTGCACTTTCCTGGCGTGCAGCGCGCCATGAACCCCTTGGCCATGGACCGACTGCTGGACTATGGATTCAACCTGGCTCCGGATACGTTTCTGCAGGGAATCAGCCAGGTTCCGCCCGCCCACGCCCTGCTGGCCGACGGCAACGGACACCGGACCGCCCCCTACTGGGACATCCCCATGGACCGTCCCGTGGCCAAAATCTCCGAGGACGAAGCCGCCGAGGGTCTGCGCCATCATCTGGTTGAAGCCGTGCGCGATCGCCTCGTGGCCGACGTGCCCGTTGCCTCGTACCTCAGCGGAGGCATCGACTCCAGCAGTGTGACCGGCCTTTATGCGCACCTCTCGAACGCCCCCGTGCACACCCTCTCCATCGCCTTCGAGGACGCGGGCTATGACGAGCGCCATTTCGCGCGCATGGCCTCAAGCTCGTTCGGAACCAGCCATCACGAATTTCTCTGCACCATCGCCGAGAAGGAAATCGAAAAACTGGTCTGGCATCTGGAGAGCCCGATGGTCACCCTCCTGAATCTGCCGCTCTATCTTTTGTCCAAACAAATAAGGGATATGGGTTTCAAGGTAGTCCTGTCCGGAGACGGGGCAGACGAAATCCTGGGCGGATACGACTATTTCAAACTCTTGAAGCTCATGGACTTCATCGGCAGGAACGAAAGCGTCGGCCGCGCGAACCTGCTGCGCCGGGTCTTTCCCGGCATCACGTCACAGCAGCAGGCCTGGATGCAGTATGCCGCACTCAAAGGTTATCCGGCCGCGCATCCGGCTCTGCCCTACAGATTCCAGGCCTTCCAGTTCAAGGGACAGCTCATGAGCGACGCCTTCGTGAACCGCCTGCTGCCCGTGATCCAAGAGCGCGACGAAGAACTGCCCACCGTTCCGGGTGACAGGTCCCTCATGGACCAGGCCCTGTACCTGGAGACCAAGATGCGCCTGCCGAACCTGACCCTGGCTCTGGCCGACACCATGAGCATGGCCAACTCCGTCGAACTGCGCTCGCCGTTCATGGATCACCGGCTGGTGGAGTACGTCTTCTCCCTGCCCAGTCATCTCAAGATGCGCGGCCTCAATGAAAAGTACCTACTCAAAAAGAGTTTCCGCACCTTCCTGCCCCCCGCCATCAGCCAGCGCCGCAAGCAGCCTCTGGCGCCTCCGAGCAAGTGGTTCGTGCGCATGTTCAGAGACATGATCGGCGACGTTCTCTCTGCCTCCACCGTGCGCGACAAGGGCTATTTCAGGCCCGAATTCACGGACCACATGCTACGCGAGTTCGATGCGGACAGCCTCATGGACTACAGCGGCGTGATCATTGTCGCCCTCTTCGTGCATCTCTTCGACGACCTCTTCGTGTCCGCCAAATCCCCGCGCGGTTGCTAATCGAGACAAGAGCAGGTATCAGCCTTCTCGCAAGAGGAGAACGCATTTACCATGAACATCATCTGTCCCAAGTGCGGATTCGGACGCACTGTCAACGAAGAGAAGCTGCCTCCGAAAGCGGTCATGGCCACTTGTCCCAAGTGCCGGAATCGCTTCAAATTCCGTGAAATAGCTCCGCTCGAACATATCGAACCAACAACCGATTCTCCGCCTCCGGCACCAGCGTTCGCCCCTGAAAACCGGGACACGCAGGAAGAGGCCCAAGGCCCGGTGCAACCGGAGCAGACACCTTCCGGGCCCGTCGAATCGCCCGCGCCGCCGCATGACGAAGACCTTTGGAACGAACTGGCCGCGCTCAAAGAGGACGAGGACGAAGATCCCCACACCGAGCACCAGCCGGAACCGTCCCTGCCGCTGTGGGAGAGGGCCGAATCCGGCTATCCGCGCGCCTTCGCCCAGACCTTCCTTGAGGTGCTGGCCAATCCCAAGGGCTTTTTCTCGGCCATGCCCGTGGGATACGGGATGGTCAAACCGCTGCTTTTCTTCCTGATCATCGTCCAGGCCGTGGCCCTGTCCCAATCCGTCTGGCAACTCTTGGGCATCATCCCCCCGAACGCGCTGACCGAGAATCTGGACAACACGTTGCAGGCGGCTCTCTCGCTCATCCTGTACCCGATTGAAGTCTGCGTCTTCCTGTTTCTCGACACCGCCATGAACCACTTCTTTCTGCGGCTCTTCAAGGCGGACACCAAAGGCTTCGAGGGCACCTTCAGAGCCGAGACCTACAGCGCGGCGCCCATGCTGCTCATGATCGTCCCGTACATCGGCCTGCCCTTGGCCATGATCGGCGTGGTCGTGTACAAGTTTCTGGGACTGCGCCATGTGCACGGCGCCACGAACAAACAGGTGCTGGCCGTCCTGATCCTGCCCATGCTGCTGGCCATAACCGTCGCCATCGTCCTGACGCTGTTGACCGGAGGGATCTGATGCGCAACTTCAAAGCCTGGTGGCGCACGGCCCTGAACAAGCCGAAGGATCCCCGCAAGCCCCGCGGCGGCGCGGACAATCCGGCGGCAAGACGCGAGCCCATCGCCGGGGATTCCAAGGACCACACGGCATCGCTTTTAAACGCCGAGCCTCCCACCCACACCCTGCAGTAGGCGTTTTTCACCCCTTGACTTGACAATGGCAACCATTAGGACAAGCCTTCGGCTTTCTCGTTTTTTACGGACCCGGCCGCACCTTCCGGCGCGGCCGGGATCGCACATCACCCCGACGAACCCCAGCGTTCACATGAGGCAACCATGATCGGTATTTCAAAATTATACTGCGGCACGGTGGAACCTTCCGATGCACTTCGCTACGGACGCGATTCCGCCCAACTCCCCTCTCACCTGCTGCAGTTCGCCAAGGACAAGAAGCCCGTTGTGGTCTGGAACATGACCCAGCGCTGCAATCTCAAATGCGTGCACTGCTACGCCCACGCCGTGGAACCGAGCAATCACAAGGACCCCATCTCCACGGATCAGGCCAAGGCCATGATCGACGACCTGGCCAAGTTCGGCGCGCCGGTCATCCTCTTTTCCGGCGGCGAACCTCTGGTACGCGAAGATCTGGTGGACCTGGCCAAATACGCCACCTCCACGGGCATGCGCGCGGTCATCTCCACCAACGGGACGCTCATCACCAAGGCCAAGGCCCGCGAACTCAAGGAAGTCGGACTGTCCTACGTCGGCATCTCCCTTGACGGCGCCGAGACCGTGCACGACCAGTTTCGCGGCGTGACCGGCGCCTACAAACTGGCGCTCAAGGGCATGGAAAACTGTCAGGCCGAAGGGCTCAAGGTGGGACTCAGGTTCACCATCAACAAGCGCAACGCCGCCGAGATTCCGCACCTCTTCGATCTGGTCGAATCCCTGGAAGTGCCGCGTATCTGTTTTTATCATCTGGTCTATTCGGGCCGCGGTTCCGAACTGATCAAGGAAGATCTGGATCACGCCGAGACCCGCGCCGTGGTCGACCTGATCATGGACCGCACCCGCGCCCTGCATGACAAGGGCAAGCCCAAGGAAGTGTTGACCGTGGACAACCACGCCGACGGCCCCTACGTCTACTATCGCCTGCTCAAGGAAGATCCGGCCCGCGCCGCCGAGGTCATGGAACTTTTGAAGATGAACGAAGGCAACTCCTCGGGACGCGGCATCGGCTGCATCTCCTGGGACGGCGCCGTGCACGCGGACCAGTTCATGCGTCACCACACCTTCGGCAACGTCTTGGAGCGCCCCTTCTCCGAGATCTGGGTCGACGAAAAGATCGAACTTCTGCACAAGCTCAAGGACAAGCGCCCGCATGTGAAGGGCCGTTGCGCCACCTGCCGTTTCCTGAACATCTGCGGCGGCAACTTCCGGGCCCGCGCCGAAGCCTTTTACGACGACTTCTGGGCTCACGATCCGGCCTGTTATCTGACCGACGAGGAAATCAGCGGCGAAAAGCTCTAGGAGAACGGCATGAACACCTTTCATCGCGGCCGCCGGCTGCGTTCAAGGAGCGTCCTGCGGGACATGGTGAGGGAGAGCCGGCTGGGACGGGAGGACCTGATCCAGCCGTATTTCGTGGTCGAATCGGACCCGGACTTCAAGAAGCCCATCAGCTCCATGCCCGGACAGTTCCAGCTGGGCCTGAACCAGCTCCTGAGCGAAGTGGGTCCGGCCGTGGATGCGGGTCTCAAAAGCCTCATCCTCTTCGGCATCCCCGTTGAAAAAGATCCGGCCGGCACCCAGGCCTATGCCGAAAACGGCATCGTGCAGGAAGCCATCCGCCGCATCAAGAGCCGCTGGCCCGAGCTGATCGTGGTCGCGGACACCTGCCTGTGCGAATACACCTCCCACGGGCACTGCGGACTGGTCTCCCCCGAAGGCGTAGTCCAGAATGATCCGACCCTGGCGCTGCTGGCCCGCACGGCAGTGGCCCAGGCCCAGGCCGGCGCGGACATCATCGCGCCCTCGGACATGATGGACGGTCGGGTGGCTGCCATCCGGGAAGCCCTCGATGAAAAGGGTTTCCTGGACACGCCCATCATGTCCTACGCGGTCAAGTACTCCTCGGCCTTTTACGGCCCCTTCCGCGACGCGGCCGAAAGCGCGCCCAAATTCGGAGACCGCAAGACCTACCAGATGGACCCCGCCAACTGGCGCGAGGGCCTGCGCGAAGCCGCCGCCGACGTGGAAGAGGGCGCGGACATCCTCATGGTCAAACCGGGCCTGCCCTATCTGGACATCATCCGTCTGGTCCGTGACAACTTCGACCTGCCCGTAGCCGCATATCAGGTCAGCGGGGAATACAGCCAGATCAAGGCAGCGGCCATGAACGGCTGGATCGACGAAACCGCCGTGGCGCTCGAAAGCCTCATCGCATTCAAGCGGGCCGGCGCGGACCTGATCCTCTCCTACTTCACCCAAGACCTGCTCAAGGCGGGACACGTATAATGCAAAAAAATCCTCATCACGGCGCAGGCCATTCGGGTCTGGACGGGCCCCCTGCCGGGCATCCGGGTGGTCACCCGGGTGGACATCCCGGGGGCAAACCCGGCGGACACCCGGGCGGCATGGTCACGACCCTGGCCGACGGCACCCCGGCCTGCAAGCTCATCGCCTGGGAAGTGACCCGCTCCTGCAACCTGGCCTGCAAGCACTGCCGGGCCGAGGCGCACCTGGAACCCTACGAGGGCGAGCTGGACACGGCCGAGGCCAAGGCGCTCATCGACAC
This sequence comes from Desulfomicrobium macestii, assembly GCF_014873765.1. Classification (NCBI taxonomy): domain Bacteria; kingdom Pseudomonadati; phylum Thermodesulfobacteriota; class Desulfovibrionia; order Desulfovibrionales; family Desulfomicrobiaceae; genus Desulfomicrobium; species Desulfomicrobium macestii. The sequence goes on from NZ_JADBGG010000005.1 coordinate 115,077, forward strand.
CTTTCCGCAAGTCGGCAGCCCGATCATCATCTTCACTGGCGGCGATCCCATGATGCGCGCCGATGTCTATGAGCTCATCCGCTACGCCACCGACAAGGGCCTGCGCTGCGTCATGTCGCCCAACGGGACGCTGATCACCCCGGAAACCGCGCAGAAGATGCGCGAGTCCGGAGTGCAGCGCTGCTCCATCTCCATCGATGGTCCCGACGCGCAAAGCCACGACGAGTTTCGCGGCGTGCAGGGCGCGTTCGACGCTTCCATGCGTGGCATCGAGTACCTGAAGGAAGCTGGCATCGAATTCCAGGTCAACACCACCGTGACCCGTGCGAACCTGAGCAGCTTCAAGAAGATCTTCGACCTTTGCGAACACATAGGCGCCGTGGCCTGGCACATCTTCCTGCTGGTGCCCACGGGCCGGGCCGCCCAGCTCGGAGCCGAGGTCATCACGGGCCAGGAATACGAGGACGTGCTCAACTGGTTCTATGATTTCCGCAAGACCACGAACATGCACTTAAAGGCCACCTGCGCCCCGCACTACTACCGCATCATGCGTCAGCGGGCCAAGGCCGAGGGCGTGCCGGTCACACCCGAAAACTTCGGCCTCGACGCCATGACCAGGGGCTGTCTCGGCGGAACCGGCTTCTGCTTCATCTCCCACGTCGGCCAGGTCCAGCCCTGCGGCTACCTGGAGCTGGACTGCGGCAACATCCGTACCACCCCGTTTCCGGAAATCTGGCGTTCATCGAAGCAATTCAAGCAGTTTCGCACCCAGGAAGATTACGAAGGCAAGTGCGGCATCTGTGAATACCACAAGGTCTGCGGCGGCTGCCGTGCCCGGGCGTACTCCATGAACGACAACTACATGGGCGAAGAACCGCTGTGCACGTACATTCCCAAACTCGCCGAACGGCGCAAAGCCTGATGGGTGGAAGCATGGATGATTTTGACAAGAAGATCCTGGACATGATCCAAACGGGCTTCCCCCTCGAAGCCCGTCCCTATGAAGAGATCGGCCTCAAGGTCGGCCTGACCGAGGCCGAGACTCTGGCCCGCGTGCGGGCGCTGACGGAAAAAGGCGTGATCCGCCGCATCGGGGCCAACTTCCAGTCCAAGAAGCTGGGCTGGCACTCGACCCTGTGCTCCGCCGCCGTGCCCGAGTACAAGCTGGACGAATTCATCGCCGAGGTGAACAAGCTCCCAGGCGTTACGCACAACTACCTGCGCCAGCACCGTCAGAACATCTGGTTCACCTTCATCGGTCCGTCCTGGGAAGATGTGCAGGAGACCCTGGCCGGAATCACCCGCAAGACGGGCATCTCCATCCTGAACCTGCCTGCGACCAAGATGTACAAGATCCAGGTCGACTTCAAGATGGGCGACAGGGAGGAATGATGCGCGAATTCATCCTCTCGCCGTCCCTTTTGTCCTCGGATTTCGGCGCGCTACGCTCCGAGCTGACCGCCCTTGAAGAGGCCGGCCTCAAATGGGTGCACTGGGATGTCATGGATGGGGCCTTCGTGCCGAACATCACCTTCGGCCCTCCGGTCATCAAGCGCCTGCGCAAGACCTCCCGGCTCTTCTTCGACGTGCACCTCATGATCGAACGCCCCGAGCGCTACATCCAGGAGTTCGCCGACGCGGGCGCCGATCTGCTCTGCATCCACGCCGAAAGCACGCTGCACCTCGAGCGTACGGTCAGCGTCATCCGCGAGGCGGGCATGCAGGTCGGCCTGTCGCTGAATCCGGCCACGCCGCTGGGTGTCGTCGAGTATCTGCTGCCCCAGCTGGACATGGTGCTCATCATGAGCGTGAATCCGGGTTTCGGCGGCCAGTCCTTCATCCCGTTCTGCAAGGACAAGATCGCGACCCTGTCCGGCATGATCCGCTCTCGCGGGCTGTCGACACTGATTCAGGTCGACGGGGGCGTGACCCTGGACAATGCAAAAGAGCTCTTCGACCTTGGAGCCGACGTCCTGGTCTCCGGCTCGGCCTTCTTCGGGTTTCCCCCGTATGCCGAGCGGCACAAGGCGTTTCAGGATGCCGTGCACGCGAAATAGACGGCCTGCATCGCTCCCCGTTTCCACGCAACCCTCGCCACGGCGGGGGTTTTCTTTTTCATGCACGTGCGGGCTTTACCCCTAAACGATCCTGCCCAGTCCCGTGCCCAGGTAAAGGGCCGCGAACCCCACCACATTCTGCCCAGCCAGATTGAGGGCCAGCTTGAGCCACTGGCCGTCGTCAAGGATGCCGCCGCTTTCGAAGATGAAGGTCGAGAAGGTCGTGAACGCGCCCATGAAGCCGGTGAGAATCAGGATGCGGGCCTGCGCCGACAGGAGCCCCCGCTCCTCGGACAGAATCCAGACCAGCCCGAACAGGAAGCAGCCCGTGATGTTCACCGCCCAGGTGCCCCAGGGAAAGTCCCGCCCCATGACATTGTAGACCAGCCCCGAAAGCCAGTAGCGGCACAGTGTTCCACACGCCCCGGCCAGGGCGATCAAGGCAATTTTCGACATGAGTTTTCCTCGCGGTTGATTCGCTTGTTGCATCGACGCTCCTGGACAGTCGCATGCACAAGCGGGAACGCCATGCTGATCCGCCGTGAAAAGCCCCGGCTGATCCGGAACGCTCGGGGTTCGGCATGGCGAAGACTTCGCTTATCAAAGCCCCGGATGATTGTGGAGCGCTATCCCGCCCGGAACAATTATTTCTGCCGCAGAATCGGATGGACATCAATGCGGGCTGTATCTCATTTCAAAACAGAGAGTTACGTCCTTGATGCGTTTTGTGCACGATTCTGATAAAGGCGCGGCAAACACCATGAGAGCCCCCATGACATCACCTATCCGCTGCCTGCTTGTCGATGACGAACCGCCCGCCCTGGACGAACTGTCCTATCTTCTGTCCGGCTTTGAGGATGTGCGGATCGTCGGCACGGCCATGTCCGCATCGCAGGCCATGGAGGAAATCGTGCGACTGCGCCCCGAAGTGGTCTTTCAGGACATCCAGATGCCGGGCGCGACCGGCTTTCATGTTCTGGAGCGGGCGCTCAAATGCCCCGAGCCGCCGCTCTTCGTCTTTGCCACGGCCTATGACCAGTATGCCATCCGCGCTTTCGAGGAGAACGCGGTGGATTATCTGCTCAAGCCCGTCTCCCGCGAACGCCTGGCCAACTGCCTGGGGCGGCTGCGCAACCAGTTGCGCCACATGAACCCGGGCCGGGCCGCGCAGCCGAAGCTGGAAGAACTGCTGAAGGGCATGGGACTCGGCCAGCCGCTGGTGCGCATCTCCGTGGAGCATCGGGGGCGCGTGCTGCTGCTCGGGCACGCCGATGTCGTCCTCATCCGCACGGAAGGGCGCCGCACTTTAGTGCACACGCGCGACACGCAGTATGTGCACCACGGCCCCGGCACCTTGGATCGCCTGGAGGAAAAACTCGCAGCCCTGTCCTTCTTTCGCGCCAACCGGGGCGAGCTCGTCAATCTGGCGCAGGTCAGGGATTTCGCGCCCTGGTTCAACGGCAAATATCTTTTGACCATGCGCGATCACGCGGCCACCGAAATCACCGTCAGCAAGGCCAGGGTGCGCGATTTTCGCGACCAGCTCGGCCTTGCGTAAAGGATAACCATGAATTCCGACGCCCTCATCCTGGCCCTGGCCGAACGCCTCGGCCTCATCGTGGCCGGAGCCTTCCTGCTCCTGACCATCACCCCCATCCACAAGATGCGTCTGCGCCAGGGCCCCTCGTGGCGTTCGACGCTGCTGCAGATCCTCTTCTTCGGCGCGGCAGGAATCCTGGGCACCTACGGAGGCAACCTCGTCTCCCAGTCCGTGGCCAATCTTCGGGCCATGGCCGTGATCACGGGCGGCCTCTTCGGCGGCCCCGTGGTCGGCATCGCTTCCGGACTGATTGCCGGAGGGCACCGCATCCTCATCGATATCGGCGGATTCAGCGCCGTGCCGTGCGGCCTGTCGACCATGATCGAAGGCGCGGCCGCCGGGCTGCTGACCCTCTATCTCAAGGAACGCAGCGTGGACTGGCGCTGGGCGGCCGGACTGGCCCTGGGCGGCGAGACGCTGCACATGGGCATGGTCCTGGCCCTGTCCCACTCCTTTGCGGAAGCAGTGGAACTGGTGCGCATCATCGCCGCGCCCATGATCATCCTGAACACCCTGGGCGCGGCCACCTTCGTACAGGTCATCAACGTGGTCTTCCGCTACCGGGCCAGGCAGGATTCGGTCCAGGCCCAGGAAATCCTCGACATCGCCAACTCCACGGTCAGTCACTTGCGCTCCGGGCTGACCCCCGAGAGCGCCCTGGCCACGGCGCGCATCATCCACAGCCGGGTCGCGGTCGGCGCCGTGGCCATCACCGACGAAACCAACGTCCTGGCCCACATCGGCGTCGGCGACGACCATCACCTGGCCGGACGGCCCATCGTCACCGAGGCTACCCGGACCGTGCTCGAGACCGGGCAGCCCATGTTTCTGAGCGCAAAGGAGGGCATCGGCTGCGGACACCCGAACTGTCCCTTTGCCTCGGCCATCATCGTGCCCCTGACCAAGGGCGGAAGCGTCGCCGGGACGCTCAAATTCTATGGCACGGCCAACAAATCCCTCGACCTGCTGCTCTTCGAGCTGGGCAAGGGGCTTGGCAACCTCTTTTCCACCCAGCTCGAACTGGAAAACATCCAGATCACCGAACGCATGCTCGCCCATGCCGAAATCCGGCGCCTGCAGGCCCAGATCAATCCCCACTTCCTGTTCAACTCCCTGAACACCATCACCTCCTTTTGCCGCACCAGTCCCGAAAAGGCCCGCAGCCTGCTCCAGGACCTGTCCAGCTATCTGCGCAAGAGCCTGGAGGCCAGCCGGGGATTCGTGCCCCTGTCCGAGGAACTGGACCAGATCCGCTGCTATCTGGCCATCGAACAGGCCCGCTTCGGTGAGCGCATTCGGATCGACTTCGACGTGCAGGAAGGATGCGAATCCTGGCCCATCCCGCCGCTGATCATTCAGCCCCTGGTCGAAAACAGCGTGCGTCACGGCATTCTGGCCCACGAAAACGGCGGCGAGATCCGCGTGCAGGTGCGCAAGGAAGGCGCGTGCCTGCATGTGGAGGTCAAGGATGACGGGGTAGGGATGGATCAGTCCCAGGTGAACCGGCTGTTCGCCAAGACCAGGCTGGATTCCCGGTCGGGCGGAATCGGCGTGCGCAACTGCTTCCAGCGGCTGGAACAGATCTTCGGCCCGTCCTATCTCCCGCAGGTCGTCAGTGCGCCCGGCCAGGGCACCTGCATCGACTTCATGCTGCCCATGCCGGCCCGGGTCTAGCTCCCGTTTCTTCATCGGCGCCGACAATTCCGATCACGAACAAGACGTTTCGGCTCTCCTGGCGAACGCTTCAGGCGCTGAAAAAGACATTTTAAACGAGACTTCTTGTCCCCTTGCATCCTGTTGGCCTAAAGCGCGTCATATCCGCCGAGTTCGACCCGGCAAACCATCCCGGTCATGGCAGCATGACCGAAAGTTGATTTGAAGAGATCTGGCGCAACCAACTTTTTTCCAAGGAGGGACACTTGTTTTACTTCTTCTTCGCCGTCGCGGCGCTTATCACCGGCTATTTCGTTTACGGCAAGATCGTCGAATCCAGTTTCGGCGTCGACAGCTGCAAGGCCACCCCGGCCTGCCGACTCGCGGACGGAGTCGACTATGTCAAAATGAACCCAAAAACCATCTACATGGTGCAGCTCCTGAACATCGCGGGACTCGGGCCCATTTTCGGCCCCATACTTGGCGCCCTCTACGGCCCGGCCGCACTGGTCTGGATCGTGCTCGGCAGCATCTTCGCAGGCGCGGTGCACGACTACTTCTCCGGCATGATGTCCGTACGCTATGACGGCAAATCCATCCCCGACGCCGTGGGTCACAACCTCGGCAACTTCGCCAAACAGTTCATGAACGTCTTCTCCGTCATCCTGCTGCTCCTGGTCGGCGTGGTCTTCATCCTCGGACCGGCCAAGCTGCTGGCGGTCAAAATCGGCTTCAACCTGGACAAAAACGTGGCCGTCGTGGTCTGGACCGGCATCATCTTCGCCTACTACTTCCTGGCCACCATCCTGCCCGTGGACAAGATCATCGGCCGTCTCTATCCGCTCTTCACCGCCTGCCTGCTGATCATGGCCTTCGGCCTCTCGGCCATGCTCATCGTGGACGGCTACACCTTCTTCCCCAACGGCGTGGGCCTGGCCAACGTGCATCCCAAGGGCCTGCCCATCTGGCCGCTGATGTTCATCACCATCGCCTGCGGAGCCATCTCCGGTTTCCATGCCACGCAGTCGCCCATGATGGCCCGCTGCATCCCCGATGAAAAATGCGGCCGCCCCATCTTCTACGGCGCCATGATCGGCGAGGGCATCATCGCTCTGGTCTGGGCCACCCTGGGCATGACCTTCTACCAGACCCCCGAAGCCCTGCAGGCCACCCTGGCCAGCGGCGGCCCCGCAGCAGTGGTCGACCAGGTCGCCACCACGCTGATGGGACCCATCGGCGGTTTCCTGGCCATCATCGGCGTCATCATCCTGCCCATCTCCTCCGGTGACACGGCCTTCCGCGCCGCGCGCCTGATCATCGCCGACTTCAGCAAGGTCGAGCAGAAGTCCGTCATCAAGCGCCTCATGATCGCCGTGCCGCTGTTCGTGATCGGCTTCATCATCACCAAGACGGAATTCAACGTCATCTGGCGCTACTTCGGCTTCGCCAACCAGACCCTCGCCACCATCGTGCTCTGGGCCTCGGCCATGTACCTGGTCCGTCACGGCAAGGCACACTGGATCGCCAGCGTCCCCGCGACCTTCATGACAGCGGTCTGCTCCACCTACCTCTGCGTGGCCCCGGAATTTCCGCTGCACCTGAGCTCCGACTACGGCTATCCCATCGGCATCGCCGTGGCCGCGGCCTGCTTCGTCTGGTTCATGCTCGCGGCGCGCAACACGCCCATTGAAGAAAACCCCGTCGACTCACCCGGAGTCATCGGCTGACCTGATCAAGCATAAGACATGAAAAAAGGGAGCTCACGGCTCCCTTTTTTCATTCTTCTCCAAAGACCAACCGAGCCAAAAGCCTTCGCCAGACTTGAACCTGTCTCCCGGTCGCCCTCCAGGACATCCTTCCAGACAGGCCTCGAACATCCAGCGCCAGAACTTCCACACTTTGTCCACATCCGCATCTGTCATGCGAGAAATGGATAGTTCCTGCTTTTATTGACATCATTCGCATAAAGAATGTAACAAAAAAATTTACATCTGCTTTTTTATTGATCCGCTAGCTACACTTCCCTTAAAAAAACATCTCGAATTCATCGACATGATAAAACGTCAATCAGCTTTCCAGACATTTCACTGGATATGAAGTTACAACAGCAAATACTGATTAAAATCATTCATCAATGAGACATGAGGCACACAAACATCCTGTAAATTCGACATAATGACGAGACATCCGTATGAAACTCACGACAAGCCCTCGGCAACCCGCCGCGCATCAAGGCCCCGCCCCTGAAGGCCAAAGCCCTGCCGTCATCCTTTTCGGAGAAATTCTGGCGGACGTCTTTCCCGATCGCGCGGTTCTCGGCGGCGCGCCCTTCAATGTCGCCCGGCACCTTGCGGCCTTCGGGCTAAGACCGCTCATGATCTCCCGCCTGGGAGACGACGCCCTTGGCACCAGAATTCTTGCCGGCATGAAGGAACGGGGCATGGATGTCTCGGGAATCCAGATCGACGACAACCTGCCCACGGGACAGGTGCGGGTCCATCTCGAAGACGCGGGACACCGCTTCGAGATTCTCCCCCGGCAGGCCTATGACTTCATCGACCCGGCCGACGCCACGGCTGCGGCGATGGCGGCCGAAGCACCAGGACTCGTCTATTTCGGCACCCTGAGCCAGCGCCATCACGTTACCCGGCAAGCGTTGTCGGAGATGCTGCAAAACATCAAAGCCCCACAGTTTCTGGACATCAACCTGCGCGAACCCTGGTTTGACGAGGACACGGTCCGGTTTTCATTGCAGAGTGCAGACATCGTGAAGCTGAGCGACGAGGAATTGCGCACCCTGGCGGACATGTTCAAGGCGGGCGAAGGGTTGGCGCAAGCGCAGGGAGCCGAACTCAAGCGCATGTTCGACATCGACCGCCTGATCGTGACCTGCGGAAAATACGGAGCCTGGCAACTGGACAGGGACAATGAGCTCTTTATCGCCTCCCCCGGGAAGGAGCCCTCGCGCATCGTGGACACGGTAGGCGCGGGAGACGCCTTTTCCGCCGTGTGCATCCTTGGCATGCTGTCGTGCTGGCCAGAAACCACCGCCCTGAAGCGTGCCGACGACTTTGCCTCCGCCATCTGCGAAATCCGGGGCGCTGTTCCCGAAGATTCTGAATTTTATCAAAATTTTACCAAGGAGTGGACACGGTGAAGACACGCGGACAGCCCGTCAAAAAACCGCTTTTTATCGTGTTGATCAGCATTCACGGACTGGTGCGCGGACATGACATGGAGCTGGGCCGCGACGCGGACACCGGCGGACAGGTCAAATACGTGGTCGAACTGACCCGCGCTCTTGGCGAACGCCCGGATGTGGAAAAAGCCATCCTGCTGACGCGCAGGGTCATCGACGACGCCGTCAGTCCCGACTATGCGCAGGTGACCGAGCCCCTGTCCGACAAGGCCAGCATCGTGCGCATCGAATGCGGAGAGGAAAAATACCTGCGCAAGGAGCTCCTGTGGGACTCGCTGGATAATTTTTCCGACAACGTCTTCACCTTCCTCAAAAGCCAGGATCGCATCCCCGATCTCCTGCACAGCCACTACGCCGATGCGGGCTATGTCGGAGCCAGGCTCTCGCACCAGATGGGCATTCCCCTCGTTCACACCGGACACTCCCTGGGGCGCAGCAAGCGCCTGCGGCTTCTGGCCAGCGGCAGTTCGCGGGGACAGATCGAAGACACGTACAAGATGTCCCGGCGCATCGAAGCGGAGGAGACCACGCTCAGCGCGGCCGAGCGCATCATCACCAGCACTGGGCAGGAGATCGAGGAACAATACGGCCTCTACGATTTCTACCAGCCCGAACGCATGTGCGTGATTCCTCCGGGCACGGACCTCAGCCATTTCTATCCGCCCCGCGAGAGCGAAAAAAACACCGCCATCGCCAATGAACTGAAACGCTTCCTGCACCGCCCGGCGCGCCCCATGGTGCTTGCGCTCTCGCGGCCGGACCCGAAAAAGAACATCGTGACCCTCATCGACGCCTACGGAGAATCCCCCCATCTGCAGGAAGCCGCCAATCTGGTCATCGTGGCCGGCAACCGCGACGACATCCAGGACATGGATGAAGGTGCGCGGGGCGTCCTGAACGACATCCTCCTCGCCGTCGACCGCCACGATCTCTACGGCAAGATCGCCTACCCCAAGCATCACCGGCCCGAGGAAGTAGCCATCCTTTTCCGCTTGGCCGCCGCATCGCGCGGTGTTTTCGTCAACCCCGCGCTGACCGAGCCCTTCGGCCTGACCCTGCTCGAAGCCGCTGCCTGCGGGCTGCCCATCGTGGCCACGGAGGAAGGCGGCCCCATCGACATCATCAAAAACTGCCGCAACGGTCACCTCATCGATCCCCTCGACAAGGAGTCCATGGCAGAAACGATCCTGCGCACCCTGATCGATAAAAAAGAGTGGCGCACCTTCGCCAAGAACGGCCTGTCCGGCGTGCGCCGTCACTATTCATGGCAGGCGCACGTGGAAAAATATCTGGATGTTGTCCGTCCGCTGGTGGAAAAAACCGCACCGCTGATCCGCATGGCTCCGATCCGACGCAGGGGCATTTCCCGCAAACAGGCGCTCTTCGCGGAACTGGATCTGAGCCTCATCGGCGAAAACTACTCGCTCACGGCGCTCTTGCAGACCCTGCACGCCCACCGCAAGACCGTCCTCTTCGGCATCGTCACCGGACGCCGCCTGGACAACGCCCTGGCCACCTTGCGCAAGCACAAGATTCCCCAACCCGATGTGCTTATCTCCGGCCAGGGGACGGAAATCCATTACGCACCGAACCTCACCCAGGACACTATCTGGGAACAACACATCAACCACCTCTGGGATCCTCGGGCAGTGCGCAAGACGCTGCGCGACATTCCGGGCCTGTCCCTGCAGCCCAAAAAGCACCAGAGCGCGTTCAAGATCAGTTACTACATCGACACCTCCGTGATCAGCGGGCAGCAGGTTCGCCAGCTGCTCCAGCACAACGAGCAGGCCGTGAACGTGCTCGTCTCCTTCGGCCAATACCTGGACGTGCTGCCGCTTCGGGCCTCCAAGGGGCTGGCGCTGCGCTGGTGCTCCGAGCAGCTCGACTTTCCGCTGGAAAGCACCCTGGTGGCCGGAGTCACCGGAGCCGACGCCGACATGCTGCGCGGCAATACCTTGGGCACCGTAGTGGACAACCGGCACATCACCGAACTGTCCGAGCTTGCGAACATCGAGGGCATCCACTTCTCGGAGGCCTCCTTTGCGGCCGGGATTCTCGACGCCATGGCCCATTACGGATTTCCCGCCCAGGAGGAAGGCGCGTCATGAAACGGTTTCTGCTCTGCACCGACCTGGACCGAACCCTGATCCCCAACGGCCCAAATCCCCAGTGGCCGTCGGCCAAGGCCCTGTTCCGGAAGCTGGCGGCACGCGAGGAGATTTGTCTTGCCTACGTGACCGGACGCCACCGTGCCCTGATCGAAGACGCCATCGCGGAGTTCGATCTGCCGTGTCCCGACTTCGCCATCGCCGACGTCGGGGCGAGCATCTATCAGATCAGGGCGGAAGAATGGCTACCATGGAGCACATGGGAACGGCACATCGCGCCGGATTGGGGCGGCATGCACTCCGAAGGTCTTGCGAGCCTACTGCGCGGCTTCCCTGAGCTGCACATGCAGGAGCGGGAAAAGCAGGCCTCCTTCAAGCTCAGCTATTATGTTCATCTGGACGTGGACTCCGGCGCGCTGACGGCCCGCATGCGCGAACGCTTGCAACGCGAGGGCATCCGCGCCAACCTGATCTGGAGCATCGACGAACTGGCGCATATCGGCCTGCTCGATGTCCTGCCGCAAAGCGCCGGAAAGCTGCACGCCATTCGCTTCATGATGGAGCGGCAACACTTTTCCCTGCACGACACCCTCTTCGCCGGCGACAGCGGCAACGACCTGGATGTGCTCTTGAGCGACATTCCGGCGGTGCTGGTGGCCAATGCCGACCCCGAAATCAAATCGAGGGTGGCGGCAACAGGACGCGAAGCGCTGTACATCGCCACGGGCGAATATCTCAGCATGAACGGGAACTACAGCGCAGGAATTTTGGAAGGAGTCGCGCATTTCTGGCCCGAGGCCGCTGCGTGGCTGCAAGAATCTGAATCATAAAGGATGAATACATGTACGAACAAGCTTCCCATGCCCTGCTGAACGAAATCCTGGCCGGACTCAGGCCCGAAATCGGCAAATTCCGGCTGCGCCATTTCTATACCCGGCTGGGCGCGAATTTTTACGCCATATATTCCCTCTTCAAACTCCTCTATGGCGACCGTCCGGACTTCAAGCAACAGATGGTTCGTCTGGTCGAGACCCTTGCCCTGCGCTACATGGAGCGCACCCCCGCCCTGCGCAAATCCGATCTGGCGCGTGAAGTGCAGTACAACTGGTTCCTGAACCAGAAGTGGGTGGCCATGGCCCTGTACTGCGACCGCTTCGCGGACAACCTGCAAGGCCTGCGCGAAAAACTCCCCTATTTCCAGGAACTGGGCGTGAACATGCTGCACGTCATGCCCATCCTCGACTGCCCGCCGGAAAACAATGACGGCGGCTATGCGGTGCGGGACTTCCGCAAGATCGACGCCCGCTACGGCACCCTGCAGGATGTCGAGGAACTGGCGGCCACGCTCAAGAACCGCGAAATCCTTCTGGTCCTCGACATCGTGGTCAACCACACCTCCGACGAACACGAATGGGCGACGCGGGCGCGCCAGGGTGAAAAGAAATATCAGGACTACTACTACGTCTTCGACAACCGCGAAACACCCGACGCCTTCGAGGAGGGCATGCCCGAAATCTTTCCGGTCACCGCTCCCGGAAACTTCACCTGGGACGAGACTATGGGTAAATGGGTCATGACGGTTTTCAACAACTACCAATGGGATCTGAACTACCGCAATCCGGCGGTGCTCATTGAAATGCTCGACATCATCCTCTTCTGGGCCAACAAGGGCGCGGACATCCTGCGCCTCGACGCCGTGGCCTTCCTGTGGAAGAAGATCGGCAGCACCTGCCAGAACGAGCGCGAAGCCCATCTGCTGCTGCGGCTCATGAAGGACTGCTGCCAGGTGACGGCTCCCGGCGTGCTGTTCATCGCCGAGGCCATTGTCGCACCGGGTGAAATCGCCAAATATTTCGGCGAGGACGCGATCTATTCCAAGGAATGCGAGATCGCCTACAACGCATCTCTCATGGCCCTGCTCTGGGATGCCGTGGCCACCAAGAACGCCAACCTGCTCAACCTGGGGGTCAAGAACCTGCCAAACAAGCTGGAGCGGGCGACCTGGCTCAACTACGTGCGCTGCCATGACGACATCGGCCTTGGCTTCGACGACAGCGACGTGGCGCAGGCAGGATACGATCCGACCCTGCACCGGGCCTTTCTGGTCGATTATTACACGGGCAAATTTCCGGAGTCACCGGCCAGGGGCATGCCCTTCGGCACGAATCTGAAAACCGGCGACGCCCGCATCTCCGGTTCGCTGGCTTCATTGGTCGGTCTGGAATCGGCGCTGGAGTCCGAGGATGAGGATGCCATAACCGCCGCGATCAAGACCATCGCGCTGCTGCACAGCGTAATACTCTCTTTCGGCGGCCTGCCGCTCATGTATTACGGTGACGCCATCGGCACGCTGAACAATCTGGAATTCCTGTCCGACCCGGCCACCCAGGACGATTCGCGCTGGGTTCATCGTTCCCGTTTCGACTGGGACAAGGCCGAAAAACGCCATCAGAGCGGCACGGTCGAACAGAGGATCTTCTCTTCGCTCAGGAAAATGATCGCCCTGCGCAAGGAAATCCCGGCCTTCGCGGATTTCGACAATCGTCACCTGCTGCTCATCGAGAACCCGAATCTGCTGGTCTTCTACCGTACGGACCCGGAAAATTGCCGCAGTCGGGTGCTCGTCATCAACAATTTCAACGTCGAAGCGCAGCCGCTTCCCGTTGACGCGCTGACGCCGCACGGATTCTTCACACACGAAAGCATGACGGATCTGTGCACCGGCGAGCGCGTGCCTGTGGAGGACGGCCAGCTCCTGATCCCGGCCCTCTCTTTCTACTGGCTCAAGGATTGACGGCCGGGAAATTCTCCGAAAATTCCCGGCCGTGATGATGCCTCAATAAAGGCGAAGGATGATCGGCCCGACGGTGCGAGGCAAAAATCAGGAAGCCAGAAACAGGATCGCCAGGCCGATCATGGGCGTCAGGGAGAAGGCCACCTGGGCGGTCACAAAGACGAGCATGCCGCGCTCTCCCGGCCGGGCCCCGGCCAGGATCAGGCTGACCAGACAGAGGATCAGACACGGCAGGGCCAGCGCTGCCCTCGCGAACAGCGTCACCCCCGGCAGCGGCACGAACACGAACCAGACCAAAGCCAGGGCGTTCAGCCGCAGGATGAACCGCTGAGTGGCCGAAACGCCGGATTTCACGGCGTGCGTGCGCTTGCCGTCGGCCCTGTCGGAGGGCTCGTCGGGCAGGGCCGTGGCTATGGCGCAGGACAGGGACAGGAAAAGCATGAGCGGCATGAGTGCCAGGGGCAGCCCTGTCAAAGTCCCGGCGTGGGCGCTGAAGCCGATCATGGGCAACACGAGCCCCACGCCGACCATCTGTAGGTATTCCCCGCCGCCCCGGTAGGACAGGCGCAAAGGCGGATAGCTGTAGGCCCACAGCAGGGCCAGGCCGAAGAGAATGAGCGGCAGGGGCAGCCAGGTGCCATGCCGAACCCCCAGAAAGACCCCGGCCAGAGCCGACAGCACGGCGCACAGGACAGCCGCCCGAGCCAGCTGCCGCCGCGACAGCAGCCCATCCACAAGGACCCTTGAGCCACCGGAAAAAGGGGTGAAGGTAAAATTCCTGCGGTCCGTGGCCATGTCGGCCACGTCGTTGGCGAAGACGATGTAGAGCTGGCTGGCCAGCCCGTAGAGATGGCAGGCGAGCACGACCTCCCAGGAAAATCCGTCGCCCATGGCCAGGGCCTGCCCCAGGAGCAGGGGCCAGAAGATGTACATCTGCGAAGGCAGGCGCGCCGCCTGAAGCCACGCCCGCCAGGCGGGCGTGGTGGGCTTCGGAAGAGCATCCTCGGGGTCGGGACGGGCGGACGCGGTCATGCACCGCTCCCCTGCAGGCATTCCAGAGCCCGCTCCTTCACGCGTCCGATCTCCCCGTCGGTGTACACGCACCCCGGCACGACCCTGCCCCAGACGACGCCCGGCCAGTAAGGATCGCTCCGCCAGCGCCCGATGACGTGGAAATGAAACTGCGGCACCAGATTGCCGATGGCGGCGACATTAACCTTGTCGCAGGTGAAGTCTGACCGGAGCATGGCCGACAGGGCGGACGAGGCCGCGACCAGCCGGTCCCGGAGGCCGCCGGGCAGCTCGTGCCAGTCCCCGGCCGAGGTTTCGGGCACCAGGATGAACCAGCGTACCTGGGCGTCCCGGTGCAGCAGAAGGCGGATGTCCCGCCAGCCTCCGAGAACATGGCAGTCCGCGGCCAGAGTGGGGTGAAGCGTGAAATCATTCATGGACACACGCTACGGCAGGCGGGTTCGGGCGGCAAGACACTCCTTTTGCATCCCGAAACATTCGCCATCTGTTCGACAAGAATATACAAATCTGTCTGCGCACAATAATTCCCAATAAGCGTAAAAAGACGAGTATGTTACAGAAAACGCTATCAGGTGCTAGACGCAGTCCGTGGCGTCATATTTCCTGCAAAATACGTACGGAGGTATCTGAGCGTGCGCATCTGGGCACTTTGCCTCGTTCTGCTGATCGGATTCATGGCCCCCACGGCCTTCCCCCCCTGACGTTATGCAGTCACTGGCGATGCACAGAAAATGGTCCTTGCCTTTCCTCTTTGCGCTCATTATTTTACGTTAACGAATAAACGTAAAATAATGAGTATTCTTATTTGAGGATAGCAAGCGGATGAAACGCTCCCTCCAGGGCAGATACGTGACCACGACCACGGTCGGCGAAAAGGTCAGGGCCTTTGTCCCCACGCCCCTCCCGCCGCGACCGCCCATCGACTGGACGCCGGAGCTGCGCGGCAGGTTCGACGAGGCGCTGCTGGCCCTGGGCCGCCTGGACAGCGTCTCGGAACAGCTGCCGGACACGGCGCTGTTCCTGGACATGTACGTGCGCAAGGAGGCGGTGCTGTCCTCCATGATCGAGGGCACCCAGTCGTCGCTGGCCGACCTGCTGCTGTTCGAACTGGAGCAGGAGCCGGGCGTGCCCCTGGACGACGTGCAGGAGGTCAGCAACTATGCCGCCGCCCTGGCCCACGGCCTGATACTGCTGGCGGAAGGGCTGCCGCTGTCGCTGCGGCTGTTGCGGGAAATTCATGGAGTGCTGCTGAGCAAAGGCCAGGGCAACCGTCAGGCGCCCGGGGAGTTCAGGCGCAGCCAGAACTGGATCGGCGGCACCAGGCCTGGCAACGCGGCCTTCGTCCCCCCGCCGCCCGAAAAAATCCTGGACTGCATGGGCAGCCTGGAGCTTTTTCTGCATGAACGCCCCGAGCCGACGCCGCCCCTGGTCAAGGCCGCCCTGGCCCATGTGCAGTTCGAAACGATCCACCCCTTTCTCGACGGCAACGGCCGCCTTGGGCGCCTGCTCATCACCCTGCTGCTATGCGACGGGAAAGTCCTGCGCGAGCCCCTGCTCTATCTCAGCCTCTTCTTCAAGGCCCACCGCAGCCGCTACTACGAGCTGCTCAACGCCGTCCGCCTGACGGGCGACTGGGAAGCCTGGCTCGACTTCTTCGCCGAGGCCGTCATCGTCACCGCGGGCCAGGCCATGGAAACGGCCCGCCAGCTCCACGGCGTCGCCGCCGCCGACCGCGACGCCATCGGCAGCCTCGGCCGCGCCGCCGCGTCCACCCTGCAGGTGCACCGGGCGATGATGGAACACCCCATCGCCACCTCGAACTGGCTGACGAAAAAAACGGGCCTCACGGCCGCCACCGTCAACAAGGCCCTCGGGCACCTGGAACGGCTCGGCATCGTCAGGGAACTCACGGCCCGGAAGCGCAACCGGCTGTTCAGCTACGCGGAGTACATCCGAATCATGAATCGCGGCACGGAGTTGCCGGAACGTTGACCGACGCAGCCTGACCCTGCCCTGTCCCCTCAGCTTTTCACCATCCCGTCCGTAATCGCCGACTCCGGAAGGCCGAAGGGCAGATAGCCGGCAGCCATCCTGTCCTTGAGCCCCACCCCGCTCACTCCGAGCCTCAAAGCCTCCTCCACCAGATACCCCAGCTTGCGCACGCCCTCCGCCAGGCTCAAGCCGCCCTCGCGCACGTTGGAGATGCAGTTGCGGGCCTCGTCCGTGGTGCCCGTGCGGGGGTTCATGGTCAGGTAGACGCCCATGGAGTTGGGCGAGGAAAGGCCCGGACGTTCGCCGATGAGGATGACGGACAGGCGGGCCCGCAGGATTTCCCCGATCTCGTCGGCCACGGCCACCCGCGCGTTTTCCACCAGACAGACCGGGGCCACGCTCAGCCCGGCCTGGCTGAACATGCGTACGCAGGCCGGCACGAAGTCCGGGGCGTTCTCGTGGATGGCCCGGGCCGAGAGGCCGTCGCCCACCGCCAAGCAGATGTCGAAGCCCGTGTCCAGCCCCTGCAGAACCGCAACCGACCGTTCGCTCAAACGCCGGCCCTTGTCGGGGCGGGTCAGGTATTCTTCCCGCCCGCCCACTCCCGACTCCAGCTCGACGCAGGCGATGCCCGCCCCGCGCAGGCTCTCAGCCAGCTCCGTCCGACGGAACGGCGTGTGCACGGCATCGCGGGCCCGGGCGTGATCGAGCCTGAAGGACAGGCTCTCGGCCAGGGGCAGGCTCGACCCGCTGCGCCCGACGGCGATGCGGGCCGCCGTGAACCGCCTGAGTTCCGCCCAGGGGTCTGCGCAGACCGTAACGGGCGCCGTGGTCCTATCGCTCATGATTCCTCCCGTATGGCGCCCGGCAGGCCCAGCAGGCGGTTGCCTTTTTCGATGGGCACGAGCCGCCCGCCCC
This sequence comes from Desulfomicrobium macestii, assembly GCF_014873765.1. NCBI lineage: Bacteria > Pseudomonadati > Thermodesulfobacteriota > Desulfovibrionia > Desulfovibrionales > Desulfomicrobiaceae > Desulfomicrobium > Desulfomicrobium macestii. Next base: position 132,433 of record NZ_JADBGG010000005.1, read on the forward strand.
CGTCCATCACGCCCGAAGACTCGAGCCAGGCCACAAACTCCGGCGCGGGCTTGCGACCCAGAAGTTTGCGCAGATAGGCCGCGTCATGAAACGACGTGGACTGGTAGTTGAGCATGATGTCGTCGGCCCCGGGCACGCCCATGACAAAGGTGCAACCCGCCGCGCCCAGCAGGGTCAGGAGCGCATCCATGTCGTCCTGGTCGGCCTCGGCGTGGTTGGTGTAGCAGACGTCCACGCCCATGGGCAGACCCAGGAGCTTGCCGCAGAAATGGTCCTCCAGCCCCGCTCGGGTGATCTGCTTGCCGTTCAGCAGGTACTCCGGCCCGATGAACCCGACCACCGTGTTGACCAGCAGCGGCTCGAACCGGCGGGCCACGGCGTAAGCGCGGGCCTCCAGGGTCTGCTGGTCCACGCCGTGGTGCGCCCCGGCCGAGAGGGCGCTGCCCTGGCCCGTCTCGAAGTACATGACGTTGTTCCCCACCGTGCCACGGCCCAGGGACCGCGTGGCCTCCAGCGCCTCCTGCAGCAGGGGGAGCGACACGCCGAAGCTCGCGTTGGCGGCCTCGGTCCCCGCGATGGACTGGAAGCACAGGTCCACGGGCGCGCCGCGTTCGATGGCCTCCATGGTCGTGGTCACGTGGGTCAGCACGCAGCTCTGGGTCGGGATGGCGTAGCGGGCGATGAGTTCGCCCAACATGTCGGAGATGCGGCAGATGTTGTCCAGGCTGTCCGTGGCCGGGTTGACGCCGATGACCGCGTCCCCGCAGCCGTAGCACAGGCCGTCCAGGGTCGAGGCCGCGATGCCCGAAAGGTTGTCGGTGGGATGGTTGGGCTGCAGGCGGACCGAAAAGCTGCCAGGCAGGCCGATGGTGTTGCGGAAGCGCGTCGTGACCCGGCATTTGGAGCCGACCAGCACCAGGTCCTGCAGGCGCATGAGCTTGGACACGGCCGCGGCCATCTCCGGTGTCACGCCGGGGGCCAGCCGGGCCAGCGTGGCGCTTTCGGCCGCATCGGTCAGGAGCCAGTCCCGGAACTCGCCCACGGTGAAGCCGCGGATGGGCGCGAAGGCCTTCTGGTCGTGCGTGTCGACAATCAGCCGCGTGACCTCGTCTTCCTCGTAGGGGACGACGTGTTCTTCCAGAAAGCGGGTCAGGGGCACGCTGGCCAGCTCCATCTGGGCCAGCACCCGCTCCTCTTCCGTGGCGGCCGCCACGCCGGCCAGAACGTCGCCCGAGCGCAGGGGCGAGGCCTTGGCCAAAAGCTCCTTCAAAGTTCGTTTCATTTCATGTCCTGTCGGGCAAGGCAAAGCCGTGCACCTTTGGTCTTTCTTCACGCCCGCAAATCGCGGACGCTGTCATGGCTGTACCTGTGGCCCCCAGGCAAGGCTGGTCAGGAGCTGCTGCTTGGCGGCCTGAATGCGCCGATGCGAGGCCTCGATCCGTTCGGCGGAGAGGCGTCCCTCCTCCACGGCCTTGACCAGGACATCGACGGCCTTGGGCACTATGTCGGGGTCGTAGTCCAGATTGTTGCCGAAAACCAGAATATCCACCCCGGCCTCGACAGCCAGGAGGATCGCTTCGTCCTGACCGTAATGTTCAGCGATGGCCCTCATCTGCATGTCGTCGGAGACGATCACGCCCTCGAATCCCAAACGCTGCCGCAAAAGCCCCGTGAGCACGGCACTGGACAGGGTGCTCGGATGGTTCTCGTCGAACCGGCGCAAAAAAAGGTGTCCGGTCATGATCAGGGGGCTGGCCTTGAGCGGGATCAGCAGCTCATAGGGGCGCAGCTCCGCCGGGGTCCAGGTCTTGCTGATGTCGGTCAGCCCAAGATGCGAATCCGCCGTGGCGCTGCCATGCCCAGGGAAATGCTTGAGACAGGGCAAAACGCCCTGCGAGAGCAACCCCCGGCTGAAGGCATGGGCATGGAGCGCGACTTGGTCCGGATCAGCGGAAAAACTGCGCTCCAGGGCTCCGATGGCCGGACTTTGCGGATTGACGTCCACATCCGCCACGGGCGCGAAATTCAGGTTCACGCCAAGGCCCGCCAGAAGCTTCCCGGTCCGTTCGCCTTCAAGTCGTGTCTGCTCCGGACTGCCCTGCCCCATGGCCTTGGCCGAAGGACTTGGCGCAAAGCCCCGATCCTCCCGGAAGCGCCGCACCCTTCCGCCTTCCTGGTCCACGGCGACAAAAAGCGTGGTCCGGGCGTTGGCCTGCAGGCTCGCGGTCAGCGCCCGAACCTGCCTGGGGCCTTGAATGTTGCGCTCCGTGCTTTTTAGCTGCACGTCGCGGTCAAAGAGGATCACGCCCCCCAGATTGTGCTCCCGAATGTCTCGCAGGATGGGCGAGTCGTTGTTCACCGTCGTCCCGCGAAAACCGACCAGCAGCATCTGCCCCGCCATGGCCCGAAGCGCGGACGTGTCCATGGCGAACCCGGACGAGGCCGGGATCAGGAACAGCATCACTCCAAGAAAAAAAAGCATCCCGGTGGATGTTATGCCGTCATGAAAAACACCGGCAGGCCGTGGCTGCCGCACTCCGTTGAAAAGACGTTTGCCCGCCGGCCTATCAAACATCCCCACCATCCCTCGAATCATGTCGTTCCCCCCTTTGCTGATGGCCGGGAGGGAGCCTCCCGGCCGTGTTCGCGCTTGTGTTACTTGGGAAAGTACAGCTCCGGCAAGTAGAGGGCGATCTGCGGAAAGGTGATGATGAGGCCGAGGCCGATCACCATCAGGGTGACGAAGGGTACGATGGAACCGTAGATGTCCACCAGGGTGACTTCCTTGGGAGCCATGGCCTTCATCAGGAAGAGGTTGTAGCCGAAGGGCGGCGTCATGTAGGCAATTTGGCAGGTCACCGTATAGAGCACCCCGTACCAGATGGGGTTGAATCCTAGAGCGATGATGAGCGGAATGTACAGCGGCGCGACGATGACCAGCATGGCCGTGTCGTCCAGAAACATGCCCATGATGATGTAGGAGACCTGCATCATGATCAGCACGCCCCAGGGGGACAGGCCCCATTTTTCCAGAAACAGGATCTCGATGGCGTGCACCGCGCCCAGCCCGTCGAAAACCGCTCCATAACAGAGGGCCGCAAGGATGATCCACATGAACATGCAACTCACGGACAGGGTCTTGTGCAGCGAGGCGTCGAGCACCGGACGGCTCAGCCGTCCCTTGGCCATGGCCGCGATCATGGCCGCGGCCGCGCCCACGGCGGAGCTTTCGACCAGACTGGTCACGCCCAGCATGAAAAGGCCGGTGACCATGAACACGATGGCTATGGGGACGATACCCGCACGCAAGAGCGCGATCTTCTCCCGGCGGGAAATGCTGGAACGCTCCTCGAAGGAAAGGGAGGGCCCGAGGGCCGGGTTGAGCTTGCAGCGGACCACGATGTAACCAATGAACAGCACCGCCAGCAAAAGCCCCGGAAACACTCCGGCCAGCCAGAGCTGGCTGACGGGCTGACGCGCGATCATACCGTAGAGGACCAGCACGATGCTCGGCGGCACCATGATCCCGAGCGAGCTTCCGGCCTGGATCACGCCGGTGATCATCTTCTTGTCGTAGCCGCGCTTGAGCATTTCCGGCAGGGCTATGCTCGTGCCGATGGCCATGCCCGCGACGGACAGCCCGTTCATGGCCGAAATGGCGACCATGAGCACCACAGTGCCGATGGCCAGGCCGCCGTTCAGGGGCCCCATCCAGACGTGGAACATCTTGTAGAGGTCGTTGGCGATGCCCGATTCGCTGAGCATGTAGCCCATGAAGATGAAAAGCGGCAGGGTCAGGAGCGGAAACCAGTTCAGGAGCACCATGCTCGCGTTGAAAGGCATCTCCGAGCCGCCGTCGCCCCACAGCAGGAGCGAAGCGGCCGCACCGACGAAACCCACCGCGCCGAAAACCCTCTGGCCGGTCAGAAGCAGCACCATGAGGGTCGTGCACATCAAAAGAGCGATCATTTCATAACTCATGGCATCACGTCTCCGTAGGTTTTGAGCATGTCCACGCCCATGAATTTGGAGATGTCCTTGATGAGACGCGACACGCATTGCAGAATCATGAGCACGATGCCCACGACCATGATGATCTTGATCGGCGAGAGCGGCGGAGCCCAGGCGGAATAGTTCTTCTGCCCGTACTCAAGGGAATAGGCGGTGCTCGATATGCCGCCGTAGAGCAGCATGCCGAGATAGAAGAGCAGGAAAAAAGACGTGAGCGCATCGATGATGGCCCGCGTCTTTGGCGACCAGGTGCTGTAGAGCACGTCCATGCGCACGTGCCCGCGCAGAATGACCGAATAGCCCCCACCAAGAAGGTAGTAGGCGGCCATGGTGAACTGCGCCATCTCCACGGCCCAGACCACGGGAGAGTTGAGCATGCTTCGTGAAAACGACGCATAAAGAAGAATGAACATCATCACGAACATCAGATACATGGCCACCTTGCCGACCAGACGGTTCAAGGCGTCCACGTATTTCGTATATGTCACCAATGCTTTGAACACAGGGCACCTCGCAAAGGATTATGGCTGATCCCAGAGCGGCGGCCTTTCAGGGCGCACCGGGGGAATCGGTCCCCGAATCCGGGGAGCGGGAAAGGCCCGGCTCCATCGGGAGCCGGGCAGGTTCATTTCCGATCTGCTGTCTTGTTTGCGGTGTTAGGCGTAACGGTAGGGCTTGCCCGCCTTTTTCATGGTCTCGGTGTAATCCTTGAGGATCTGGACAACCTTGGCGCAGCGGGGGCTGGTGGCCGCGATCTCGTCCCAGTACTTGATGGCTTCCGCCTCGACCTGGGCCCATTCCTCCTCGGGGATGGTGGTCAGCTCAAGCTTTCCGCCCTTGGTGCGGTAATGCGCCTCTCCCCACCAGTACCAATGCTGACGGTAGTAGTTGGAGCTGTCCATGGTGACCTTGAAGAGAGTCTTCAGATGCTCGGGAACCTGTTCCCACTTGTCGGAATTGGCGAAATAGGAACCGACCCAGGCACCGTTTATGTTATTGGTCAGATAGTATTTCGTCACATCGGCCCAGCCCACCGTGTAGTCCTCGGTGATGCCCGACCAGGCGATGCCGTCCAGCTCTCCGGTCTGCAGGGCCACTTCGACGTCTTCCCAGGGCAGGGTCACGGGCACCACGCCGAAACGCTGCATGAACTTGCCGCCGGTGGGAAAGGTGAAGACCCGCTTGCCCTTCAGGTCGGCAAGGGAGCGGATGGGCTGTTTGGTGGCGAAGTTGCACGGGTCCCAGGCGCCGGCGCCAAGCCAGGTCACGCCCTTGACTTCGCTGTAGGCCTCCTGCCAGATTTCGTTCAATCCGTAATGGTTGAAAAGGGTGGGCACATCGAGGGAGTAGCGCGTGGCGAAGGGAAAGTAGGCGGCGAAGACGGCCACATCGACGGGCGCGGCGATGGAGTCGTCGTCGCTCTGCACGGCGTCGATGGTTCCGCGCTGCATGGCCCTGAACAGTTCAGGCGTGGGCACGAGCTGGTCCGCGTTATAGAGTTCGATGACCATGTCGCCGCTTGCGATCTTGTTGAATGCGTCGATCTGCGGCTTGATGACATGCTCGGCCAGGGCAGGTCCGGCATAGGTCTGAAGACGCCAGCGGATAGGCGTTTTTTTGGACGCGTGCACAAAAGGCGCGTTGACCACGGTTGATGCCGCAGCGACCGTGGCTCCAAGGCCAGCCATTTTGACGAAATCTCTTCTTTTCATGAGTCCTGCTCCGTGTTGACCGTTTCTGTATAAAAACCAAAAATTATCGCTTTTTTGGCGTTCCATGAATGGCTTTCCATTCTCATGACGCTTGCGTCAGCGCATGTCCCTGCTGACAAACCTGAAAAAAGCAATAACTCGGCCAATACTTTTCAATTTTGAATTTAACTCATGATTACGATAAGTAATGACTTATTAATCTATCAAAAAACTCGTATTTCCAGAATAAATGTCGTATTTTTTGCCCAATTGAGTCACATTTCAAGATGTTATTTTACAAAATTGAATAAAATTGTCATACACGCTCTTTGCGCACCAACTCGGGACACCCGAAACTGGTTCGAGAGGAGCCGAAAACAAGCGCCAAAACATCCCTCCCCGCCCTTTGGAAAAAAATCCTTTCGGAATCGCACAACATTTTCACTTGTGACCAAAAATTATCCATTTTTGTAATTAATAATTTTCGGAATTGACCCGTACCGCCCACGAGTACCTGCGAAACCGATCGGTTCCGAGCGGCGGAGACCCTTTTTTCATGGACAAAAGTTGCGCCATTGGGCATCAGCCGTATGACACAAAGTCCGGTCTTTCACCTCTCGCGGACCGGGTGCGGACCGAACGCAAAGCGCACCGTGCCTGCCTGAATCCTCTGGCATGCATACTGCTAATACCGGTCTGGCCCTTCTCCACACAATCTTGAAACACGAGGACACAAATGAAACGTACCCTGTTCCTGGCCGTGCTCGGCCAGGCATTGTTCATGGGCACCACGGCCATGGCCGAAAAAATCAAGGTCGCGGGCATTTACACCCAGCCCATCCAGCAGAAATGGGACGCGACCCTGCACAAGGCTCTTTTAAACGCCGAAGCGGCCGGTGAAATCGAATATGTCTGGAGCGAAAAAGTCTCCAATACCGACTACATCCGTGTCCTGCGCGAATACTCCGAAGCCGGCGTGCAACTCATCGTCGGCGAGGCCTTCGGCATCTCCCGCGACGTGCGCAAGGTGGCCAAGGATTACCCGAACGTGGCCTATCTCATGGGTGACACCTTCGGTCCCGACGGCGCAAATCTGTCCGTCTTCGACAACTACATCCACGAGCCCTGCTACCTCATGGGCATGATCGCGGGTTCCATGAGCAAATCGGGCAAGATCGGCATGGTCGGCGGCTACCCCATCGGTGAAGTGAACCGCCTCTTTCACGCCTTCATGGCCGGTGCCAAGGCCGTCAATCCGGCCGTCCAGTTCAAGGTCTCCTTCATCGGCTCCTGGTACGATCCGCCAAAGGCCAAGGAATTTGCCTACGCCCAGGTCGAGTCCGGCGTGGACGTGCTCTACGCCGAACGCTCCGGAGTGGTCGATGCCGCCCGCGAAAAGGGCATCATCGCCTTCGGCAACGTCAATGACATGAACAAGGAAGAAAACGGCCAGGGCGTGGTCGTGACCTCCGCCCTGTGGCACATGGAAGCGGCCCTGAACCACGCCATCGAGCGGGTCAAGGCCGGAACCTTCGCCGCCGAGGATTATCGGGAATGGACCATGATGGCCAAGGGCGGAGCCTCCCTGGCGCCCCTCCACGACTTCGAGGACAAGGTCCCCGCCGGCGTCAAGGCGAAGATCGCCGAGACCGAAGCCGCCATCAAGGCCGGAACCCTGGTCATCGAAATCAACGACGACGAACCCAAATCCACCTTCTGATCCCAAGGGGGCCGAAACCGTTCGGCCCCTTTTTCCGGTCAATCATGTCCACCACATCCTTGCTGAAACTTTCCGGCATAACCAAGAATTTCGGTGCTCTCAAAGCCAACGACGACATCTCCCTGACCCTGGCCCAAGGCGAAATGCTGGCCCTGCTCGGAGAAAACGGCGCAGGCAAGACCACCCTCATGTCCATCCTCTTCGGACACTACGTGGCCGACACCGGCAGCGTGGAGGTGCAGGGCAAACCCCTGCCCCCGGGTTCGCCCCGGGCCGCGCTCGAAGCGGGCGTGGGCATGGTCCACCAGCACTTCACCCTGGCCGGGAACATGACCGTGCTCGAAAACATCATGCTCGGCACAGAATCCCTGTGGGGGCTGCGCCGGGGCTCGGCGCGCGCCCTGGCCAAGCTGGGATCGCTCATGGACCGCTTCAGACTGCACGTAAATCCGCACGCCTTGGTACGCGGCCTGTCCGTGGGCGAACGGCAACGGGTCGAAATCCTGAAGGTCATGTACCGGGACGCACGCATCCTCATCCTCGACGAACCCACTGCCGTGCTCACCCCGCAGGAAAGCGACCATCTCTTCGCCACCCTGCGCGGCCTCGTCGAGCAAGGGCTGAGCGTCATCTTCATCACCCACAAGCTGCGCGAAGTCATGGCCGCCAGCGACCGCTGCGTGGTGCTGCGTCATGGTCGCGTGGTGCTTGAGGCTCCCACCGGACAGACCTGCGCCGAGGAACTGGCCAAGGCCATGGTCGGAGCCAACATCCCGAAGGCCACACGCGGGAAGCTCACGCCCGGCGAGGAGGTCCTTTTTCTGGATCGCGTCCGCGCCGACGCCCCGGACCGGGGACCGGGCCTGTGCGATCTGTGCCTTTCCGTAAAGGCCCACGAAGTCCTCGGCATCGCGGGCGTCTCCGGGAACGGTCAGGCGCTGCTGGCGGACCTCTTGTCCGGCCTTGTCGCCCCGGCCGAGGGCAGCGTGGTACTGCGCGGACAGACCGTGAGCCGCCCAAGCCCGGCGACCATGATCCGCGCCGGCGTCGGCCGCGTGCCGGACGACCGCACCGGAACGGGCCTGGTGGCGGACATGACGGTCATGGAAAACCTGTCCACGGAGATCTACCGCCTGCCCGGTTTCTCCAGGCGCGGCATGCTCAACTTCAAGGCCCTGTCGTCCCGGGCCGCGCAACTCATGGACGTGTTCGACATTCGCTGCTCGGGCAAGGACGCCCCGGTGCGCAAACTTTCCGGCGGAAACATGCAAAAACTCATCCTGGCCCGGGTCCTGTCGCAGGGGCCCCACCTCATCCTGGCCAACCAGCCGACCTGGGGCCTTGATGTCGGGGCCACGGCCGCCGTGCACCAGCATCTTCTGGACGCCGCCCGGCGCGGGGCCGGAGTGGTCCTCATTTCCGAGGACCTGGACGAACTCTTCCAACTCTCCGACCGCATCCAGGTCATGTACCAGGGCCGTCTTTCCCCTCCGGAAAACACGGCCACCGTGGACCGGGCCAAGCTCGGACTCATGATGAGCGGCCAAACCTTCGACCACAGGGGGTTCGCATGAGATTCGAACCCCGCGAATCAGTAACCCTCGGCTGGCAAGTCGGCGCGCCGCTCCTGGCCGTGCTCGGTTCCATGCTGCTCTGCTCCGGACTCATCCTCTGGGCCGGAGCGGACCCCTTGAGCGCATGGCGGCTCCTCATCAAAGGGGCCATGGGTTCAACCTTCGCCCTGACCGAGACCCTGACCCGCGCCACCCCGCTCATCTTCACCGGCCTTGCCGCGGCCGTGGCCTTCAGGGCCAAGCTCTGGAACATCGGCGGCGAAGGCCAGTTCTATGTCGGGGCCTGCATGGCCACCTGGCTCGGAACGGGGATAATCACCCTGCCCGCCTGGCTCATGATCCCCTTTCTCTTCCTGTCCGGTGCCCTGGCCGGAGGCCTGTTCCTGCTCATCCCGACCTGGCTCAAGACGCACCTCAAGGCCGACGAGGTGGTCACCACCCTGCTCCTCAATTTCGTGGTCCTGCTGGTCGTCAACTGGCTGGTTTTCGGCCCCTGGAAAGACCCCATGGCCATGGGCTGGCCCCAGGCCGCCCCCGTCATCGACCAGGCCATGCTGCCCATCCTGATCCCCAAGTCGAGCCTGCACCTCGGATTCATCCTGGCCCTGGCCTGCGCCCTGGCGGTCTGGTGGATGATGCGCTTCACCATCTGGGGCTTCGAAATCCGGGCGGTCGGCGCAAGCCTCAAGGCCAGCACCTTCGCGGGTATGCCCGTGCAGGCCACCATCATCCGCACCGCGCTCCTGAGCGGCGGACTCGCCGCCATGGCCGGGGTCAGCGAACTGTGCGGCGTGAAGGGCTACCTGACCCTCGATCTGTCCCCGGGATTCGGCTACTCCGGCATCGTCGTGGCCATGCTGGCCGCCCTGCATCCCCTCGGAGTGGTGCTCTCGGCCATCTTCATCGCCGTCATCTACATCGGCGCCGATTCCATGAGCCGCGCCATCACCATCTCCAACTACATCGCGGACGTGACCACGGCAGTGAGCCTGCTCATGGTGCTCCTGGCCATGTTTCTGACCCGCTACCGCATCCGCTGGAAATAACATGGACATCCTCTCCCTTTTTCTCGAAACCGGATTCTGGCTGGCCACCGTGCGCATGGCCACCCCGCTCATCTTCGGCACCATGGGCGAACTCATCTGTGAACGGGCCGGAGTCCTGAACCTCGGCATCGAGGGCATCATGGCCGCCGGATGCATGTCCGGCTGGACCTGGGTCTTCCTGGGCGGAACCCTCTGGGGCGGCGTGCTCTTCGCCGCCATGGTCGGCGCATGCCTCGGCCTCCTGCACGCGGTCTTCACTGTGCATCTGGGCCTCTCCCAGCATGTCACCGGCCTCGGCATCACCATGCTCGGCGCGAGCTTAAGCTCCTTCGTCTTCCGCATGCTCCTGCCCCAGGTCACCACCCCGCCCAAGATCACCCCCTTCGCGCCGCTGGACATCCCGGTGCTCTCCGCCCTGCCCTTCATCGGCCCAGTCCTCTTCAGCCAGACCGCGCTGACGCTCCTGGCCTTCGTCCTGGTCGGCGTCACGGCCTACGTGCTGCTGCGCACACCGCTCGGCCTGGCCCTGCGCATGGTCGGCGAACACCCGCTGGCCGCCGAGGCGCAAGGCCTCTCGGTCCTGGGCCTGCGCACCGGCGCGGTCATGGTCGGCTCGGCCTTCATGGCCGTGGGCGGCGCATTCCTGACACTGGCTGCCTTCGACGCCTACTACATCGGCATGGTCAACGGCCGGGGCTGGATCTGCATCGCGCTGGTCGTCTTCTCCTCCTGGAAACCCGGCAAGGCGCTCCTCGGCGCGCTCCTCTTCGCCGCCTTCGACGCCATCCAGATGCGCGTGCAACAACAATCCATGACCGGCATCCCCTACCAGTTCTACCTGATGCTGCCCTACATCTGCTCCATCCTCGCCCTCATCGTCATGTCCCGCAAAGCCGCCTACCCGAAGGCTTTGCTGGTTCCCTTTCGCAAAGGTGAGAGATAGGTGAGGGAAGAAGAGACGCGGGGCGCCGCCCCACATCCCGCAAGGGACTCGTCCCTTGACCCGATTATGGGGTGCAGGGGATCATCCCCTGCCCGCCGGAGGCACTCTTAATACGAGGTGATTACAATGCTGGATCTGCTTATCATCAACGCCGCCCTGCCCGGTCAGGATTCGCTGACCGAGATCGGCTGCAAGGACGGCCGGATTGTTGCCGTCGAACCGAGCATCAAGGCCGAGGCTGCCGAGACCATTGACGCCAAGGGATATCTAGTCACCGCGCCTTTCGTGGACAGCCATTTTCACATGGACGCGACCCTGTCCGCGGGGCTGCCGCGCAGGAACGAGACCGGCACGCTGCTGGAAGGCATCCGCATCTGGGGCGAGCTCAAGCCCGATCTCACGGCCGAGGCGATCAAGGACCGGGCCATGAAGCTGCTGCATTGGTCCGTGGCCAAGGGAAACCTGGCCATCCGCACGCATGTGGACACCACGGACCCGAGCCTCATGGCCGTGGACGTGCTTTTGGAAGTACGCGAAGAGATGAAGGATTTCGTGGACATCCAGCTGGTGGCCTTTCCTCAGGACGGAGTGCTTCGTTCGCCGAACGGGTTGGAACTGCTGGAACGGGCGCTGGACAAGGGCGTGGATGTCGTGGGCGGCATCCCGCATTTCGAGCGGACCATGGACCAGGGGCGGGAGTCGGTACGGGTGCTGTGCGAGCTGGCCGCAAAACGGGGGCTCATGGTGGACATGCACTGCGACGAGTCCGACGATCCGCTCTCAAGGCATGTGGAGAGCCTGGCCCATGAGACCCAACGGCTGGGACTGCACGGCCGGGTCACGGGATCGCATCTGACGAGCATGCATTCCATGGACAATTATTACGTGTCGAAGCTGATGCCGCTCATGGCCGAAGCGCGGATGCACTGCGTGTGCAACCCGCTGGTGAACATGAATCTGCAGGGCCGACACGACACGTATCCCAAGAGGCGGGGGCTCATGCGCGTGCCGGAGCTGATGGCCATGGGCATCAACGTGGCCTTCGGCCACGACGACGTCATGGATCCGTGGTATCCCATGGGCACCCACGACATGCTCGAAGTGGCGCACATGGGGGCGCACGCCCTGCACATGACCGGAACGGAAGGGCTTGAAAAGATGTTCGCGGCGGTGACCACGAACGGGGCCAAGGTTCTGGGGCTGAACGGTTACGGACTTGAGCCCGGCTGCAAGGCGGACATGGTCATCCTGCAGGCGGCAAGCGAACTCGAAGCGCTGCGCCTGCGTCCGGCGCGGCTGTGGGTCATTCGCCGGGGCAAGGTCATAAGCCGGACCCCGGAAGTGGTGGCGAGCGTGGACCTGGGCAAGGGCGAAGAACTGGTGGACTTCACATAAAAGGGGGATGGCCTTGGCGTCCTTCACCGAGGCCCTTCATCCGTCAATTCTTCGAGCCACTGCCCGCTGATGCGCAGATGTACCACATGGTGCCCATGCGCGTGCCCTTCCAGCTCGAAAGAGCGGGACGATGCATCATGGCGACCATCAATGGCCAGATTGCCCGCCTTGAACATGCCCAGATCCGGCGGAGCCTGTGGATTCCATTTGCGCACGACCAGATTCCCGCGCACGGCCCCATCCAGCACTGTCAACCGCCCCTGCCAGACATAACCCGGCCCGCCGCCGTTCACGAATCCCTGCCTGACGACCGCCACGCCTTCTTCGGACTTGTCGTATGCCTCAAGGCGCAGCCAGTACATCCCATCCTGCATCATAAACCTCCCTTGTTTTTCCGGCAGGCATATGCCGGCCGGCAGGACCTTGCATTGTGCCGCATGGTTGCCGCAAAAGCAAACCGGCGAGAAATTCACCCGATCCCGAACTTGACACCCGCCGCCAACCGTCTCATGCCGTTCCCTCGACCATGCGCCCGGCCCCATGAGACGCGGCGTCCGGTCATCTTCACGGCAATGAACAACCATCCACGCCTGACGGCGCATCGGGACATACGCCCATGAACACCCCGCAAAACCGGCCCATGTATCTCTTCCTCATCGGGCTTGCCGTTCTGAGCGCCCTCGGCTTCCAGGGCTGGCGCACGCTTTTCAACAACTACGCCGTGGAAATCGCGCAGGTGACCGGCCAGCAGATGGGCGTCATCCAGGGCCTGCGCGAGGTACCGGGCTTCCTGGCCCTGCTCGTGATCTACCTGCTGCTCTTCGTGCGCGAGCATCGCCTGGCGGCGCTCTCGCTCATGGTCATGGGCCTGGGCGTGATCATGACCGGCCTCATGCCCACCTACACCGGTCTGGTCGTGGCCACCCTGGTCATGTCCTTCGGCTTCCACTACTATGAAACCCTGAACCAGTCCCTGACCCTGCAGTACTTCGACATCACCCAGAGTCCCGTGGTCATGGGCAGACTGCGCGCCGTGGGATCGGCCGCGAACATCGTCATCGGGCTCATCTTCCTGCTGGTCGTGAATCATGTCACCTACCAGACCCTGTACGTGACCCTGGGCATCTTCATCATGGGGGGCGCCGCGTTCTTCCTGCTCGTCAATCCCACTCGCAAGGATCTCCCGCTGCAGCGCAAAAACATGGTCCTGCGCTCGCGCTACTGGCTCTTCTACGTCCTGACCTTCCTGTCCGGGGCCAGGCGGCAGATCTTCGTGGCCTTCGCCGTGTTCCTGATGGTCAAGAAGTTCGGATACACAGTCTCGGAAGTGGCCATGCTTTTCATGCTCAACAACGCCGTGAACTACTTCCTGAGCCCCATGATCGGCCGCGCCGTGAACCGCTTCGGGGAGCGCAGGGTGCTGACCCTGGAGTACGCCAGCCTGTTCTTCGTCTTCCTCGGCTACGCCTTCACCGACAGCAAACTCATGGTGGCCGTCCTCTACATCCTCGATCACATCTTCTACAATTTCGCCATGGCCATCCGCTCCTTCTTCCAGAAAATCGCCGACCCGCGCGACATCGCGCCGAGCATGGCCGTGGGCTTCACCATCAACCACATCGTGGCCGTCGTCATCCCCATCGCCGGAGGCCTGCTCTGGATGGTGGACTACCGCATCCCCTTCGTGGGCGGCGCGGTACTGAGCCTCGTTTCCCTGGCCTTCGTGCAGTGCATCCGCACGGAGAAGGGGTGAGCCCGGCATGAAAAACCAAACACCCCCGAACTCCCTGCAGGGAATCCTCTTCGCCCTCGGCGCGACCGTCATCTGGTCCGGCAACTTCATCGTGGCCCGCAGCCTGAACCAGAGCGTCGAGCCCGCCACCCTCTCCTTTTTGCGCTGGAGCACGGCCTTTCTGGGCCTGCTGCCGTTCGCCTGCCGCGCGGCATGGTCACAGCGCGCGGCCATCAAGCAGAGCATGCCGGCCATGATTCCCATGGCGCTCCTCGGCGTCACGACCTTCAATGCCCTGCTCTACAAGGCGGCCCACACCACCTCGGCCCTGAATCTTTCGCTCATCGCCACCTCCACACCGGTGTTCATCATTCTCCTGGCCCGCATCTTTCTGCGCGAAAGCCTGACCGTCCGAAAAATGACCGGCCTGACCGTTGCGCTGGCAGGGGTCGTGTTGCTCATTACCGGTGGCGACCCAAAGCGCCTGACCAGCCTGGAATTTTCCATCGGGGATCTGTGGATGAGCCTGGCCGCCGTGATCTTTGCAGCCTACAGCATTCTGGTGCGCCGTTTCCCGGGCGGCCTGAGCCAGTCCGTGTTTCTGCTGACGCTTTTCGGCACGGGCATCATTTTCCTGATCCCCTGGGCAGGATGGGAGATCTTCACTCATGGACTCCCGTCGGTCACCCTCGGCGCGGCAGGCGCCATCCTCTACGTTGGCCTCGGCGCGTCGCTGGCCGCCTACGCCATGTGGAACAGCGCCGTGACCTCCATCGGCCCGTCCCTGGCCGGGCTCATCTACTATACCCTGCCGCTTTTCAGCGGAGTCTCGGCCTTTGTGCTGCTTGGCGAACCCATGGGCCTTATCCATCTGGCCAGCGCCGGCTGCATCCTCGGCGGCATTCTGCTGGCCACGCGCGGATAAAGATTCTAGGGTCTCTCCCGGTATTGCCTTTCCTCGACACCGGTTCTAAAGACGGCTCGTCCCGGCATCCGGCCGGGAACCAAACGAACAACCGCGCCTCGCGGCGCAGATGGATACAGCCATGATCACCCTTTTCATCAGTTTGAGCATGAAACTCTTTTTCCTGCTCACCCCCTTTTTCGTCCTAACCGTGTTCCTGTCCATGACCGAGCACATGACCAAGGCCGAGCAGCGCAAGGTGGCCATCCGCACCACCATGGCCGTCATGGTCATCAGCCTCATCCTCTACTTCGCGGGCAACCCCATATTCTCGACCCTGGGCATCACCCTGGACGGATTCCGCATCGGCGCGGGGAGCCTGCTCTTCCTCTCGGCCGTGTCTCTTGTCTCGGGCAAGCGTTCCGCCCAGGAGGCGGCTCCCGACGTGGATTTCGCCGTGGTGCCCCTGGCCATCCCCATCACCGTGGGCCCGGCAACCATCGGTACCCTGCTCATCCTCGGTGCGGAGTTGGGCGGTGCCGCGGAACAGGCCGTGGGCGCAGGGGCGCTGGTCTGTTCCTGCCTGGCCGTGGGAGTGTTGCTGCGTTCGGCCAGGCCCCTGAAAAAGCTGCTTGGCTCCGTGGGCCTGTCCGTCATGACCAAGATCACGGGGCTGGTCCTCTCGGCCATGGCCGCGCAGATTGTCTTCACGGGGATCAGAAACTTCCTTCAGTAGGTCCATGAATATCCCGAAGCTGACTCCAGAACTGCTCACGCTGGCCCGGAACATTTCCTCAAAATGCACGCGGTGTCTGGCCTGCCAGATCCGCTGCGCGTTCCTCAAGGAGCACGGCACGCCCGGAGAGCTTGCCGAGCGTCTGCTCGCAAGCGGCATCGGCCTGGCCCGCGCCTATGAATGCAGCCTGTGCGGGCTGTGCCAAGCCGTCTGCCCCCTGGGCCTGCCCCTGCCCGACTTTTTCCTGGCCATGCGCCGGGCCGCGCTGAAGGGAGGGCGGGGCAGCCTGACTCCATACCGTTCAATACTGAACTATGAAGCGGTGGGAGCCTCCGCCCTGTTCCGTCTTTTCAGATTGCCGGACGGGGGCCACACCGTCCTTTTCCCCGGCTGCGCCTTTCCCGGCGCCCACCCGGACACCGCCCTTGCCCTGTACAGGCACCTGCGCGCGAGCGACCCTGCCCTGGGCCTGGTTCTGGGCTGCTGCTTCAAGCCTTCGCACGACCTTGGCCGGCAAAAATTCTTCGAGAAACGTTTTGGCGCATTGCGCGCGAACCTCCTGGCGCGCGGGGTGCGCACGGTGCTCACGGCCTGCCCCAACTGCTTCAAGATATTCGACCAGTACGGAGACGGGCTTGCCGTGCGCAGCGTGTTCGAGTCGCTGGCCGAAAATCCCCCCATCGGCCTGCCCCGGCTGCACGGCACGGCCATTGTGCACACGCCGTGCCCCTTGAGATTTGAAAAAAAGGTGCAGGACGACCTTCTGGGATTAGCCCGCGAATCGGGGCTGGATGTAGAGAAGACAAGACAGGATGGATCCCTGGCGCCATGTTGCGGGGCCGGGGGCGCCGTCAGCGCGTTACGGGCGGATTACGCGGAAAATTGGACCGGGGACATAAAGACACGCGCGCAAGGACGGATTGTGCTGACCTCATGCGCGGGGTGTGTCCAGACCCTCGCGCAAAGCACACGCGCCATCCATCTGCTGGATCTGATTTTTTTCCCGCAGGCGGCGTTGCGGGGAACACTCGCCAGACCCAAGGGCCTTGGCAGTTATCTGCACCGGCTACTCTTCAAATGGAAATTCTGGTCGCCCCGGAACCGGCCTTCTCTTCGAACTCGCGGATAAGTCCGGTCAGAATCCGGGACACGCGACGCGGCGAAAACCTCTCGGCCACGGCGCGGGCCCGTTTACACATGCCCGGGTCAGGGCCGCGGCGCACCAGGCGCAGCATCTCCCGCAGCAGATGCTCCTCGTCGACCCGAGCCCATAGCATCTCGGGCCGAAAATGGGGCAGCATCCTCGACATGCGCTCCCCCACCGGCTCCAATTCGAAACGCAAGGGCACGGAGTTGCGCTGGTCCATGAACTCCATGTTCCCGGACCAGCCCGTGGCCAGGACCGGCACCCCGTGGCTCATGGCTTCGCTGAGCCCCAGCCCCCAGGCCTCGCCCCGATGCGGGGCGACATAGGCCAGGGCCCCCGAGTGCAGGGCGGCCATGCGGGCATCGCTCACGCTCTCCCCTATGCTCACAATCTGCGCCCCCCCGCCGAAAGATACGCTCATCCGATACTGCTTGAGAACAAGGACTACATCCGGATTGGAATGCGCCAATCGAGCAAAGACCCGCAACAACGCATCGAGGTTCTTGCGCGGGTTGATCGCATCGACAATGCTGAAAAAATAACGTCCCCTGGACTGCACGCCCAAGCGTGTGCGCGCCCACTCCAGGTCCTCGGGCGCAAACGTCGCAAGCTCGACCACATGCGGCAGCACCTTCACCTGGACATGACCCTGGCCGAGCGCCTCTGCGGAAAACGCCGACGCCGTCCAGATCTCGTCCACCAATGCAAATCCCGCACGATAGACATCAGGCAACGCAAGCCCTTCCCAGACCGCAAATCCGACTTTGGGCTTCGCGCGGGCGGCAGGGTATCGCTCCAGGATATCGGACCAATTCATCGGGTCATCGTGCAGCACGGCCAGATCCGCCTCCTCGGGCCGCTCCACGACCTCAAATCCGGCCAGGACCAGGCATCTCCTGTAGGCCTCGCCGGCCCTGCGATGGCTGATGTAGTCCGAAAGGTGCCACCAGACACGCTTCATCGCTTGCCATCCCCGCGACGCGGCCAGGGAAAGAACATGGGCGTTCCGCGCTGGTAGTCCCGGTAGGCCTGGCCGTGAACATGGAGGAGCTTGCGCTCCTCAAGCCAGGCGCCGACGAGCACGTATCCGGTCAAAACCAGACTCGTGACCAGCTCCGCCGCATCGAAGGTTCCCGTGCGTGTCCAGAGCAAAAGAAGCGCTCCCCCGTACCACGGGTGGCGCACCCGCCTCAGGATGCCCGTGGTACGAAGCTCCTCGGCGTACGGGCTGCCGGCAAAGGAGCAGCTCGACCGCAGCTGCGCCAGACCGCCGACCACGCCAAGATCGTATTCCCGGGCCCCGGCCCAGAACAGCCACAGGGCCGCGCCCAGCAGCAAAAAACGCGGCAGGGCCAGGACGCCGCCCCACCCGAGGAACGCGTCACCGGCCAGCGCCTCCTTGAAGTACAGCAGCGGAAGGATGCTCAGGACCGCCAGGACGTTATAGCCCAGCCGGTACCATGGACAAAGCCGGGGAAAGCGGTTCGAGACCAGCCGCATCCAGGACGGGCTGATGAGCAGGCTGTGCAGGCCCCCCCACACTACCCAGCCCAGGGCGAGGAGGACAAGGGGCATCACCCCGCCTGCCCCTCTTCCTGAAGATGCAGCGAAACCTCGTCGTTCTTCCTGTCCGCGGAGTGGTCCCTGGCCACCAGCACGTAGATGGACGGGATGACGAAGAGCGTGAAGAGCGTGCCGGTGGTCATGCCGCCCACCAGGACAAGCCCTATGGAGTTGCGGGCCGCGGCCCCGGCGCCGGAGATGAGCACCAGCGGAAAGAATCCGGCGATGGTCGAACCGGCGGTCATGAGGATGGGCCGCAAGCGGGTCATGGATGCCTCGTGCACGGCCTGCAGCTTGGGCATGCCGCCGAGCTGGAGCTGGTTGGCGAACTCCACGATGAGAATGCCGTTCTTGGCCACCAGCCCGACCAGCGTGACCAGCCCGACCTGGGAGTAGATGTTCAGGGTAGTGGTCCAACCCTCGGTCCAGAAGGCGACGTTGGGGTCGGGCATCTTCAGGAAGGTGAAGATGAGCGCTCCGAACATGCCCAGGGGCACGGACCCGGCCAGGATGATGAAGGGATCGCGAAAGCTGTTGAACTGCGCCGCGAGCGTCAGGAAGATGAGCACCACGGCCAGGCCGAAGGAGAAGAGAAAGGTGTTGCCCTCGGTGCGCAGCTGGCGCGAGTCACCCGTGTAGTCGAGAACGTATCCCTGGGGCAGGATCTTCACCGCCTCGTCCTCCAGAAAGCGCAGGGCCTCGTCCAGGGGACGCACCGCCACACCGCTGATCTTCACGGCGTTGAGCTGCTGAAAGCGGTTCAGGGAACGGGCCACGGTGGTGTTCTTGATGGTCGCCACCGAGGACAAGGGCACGAGCTCGCCATTTGGTCCGGTCACATGAATATTTTTCAGCTGCTCGGGGTTCAGGCGATCCACGCGCTGGACCTGGGGGATGACCTTGTAACTGCGCCCGTCGATATTGAAGCGGTTGACATAGGCCCCGCCGAGCATGGCCGACACGTCACCGCCCACGGATGCGAGGCTCAGTCCCATGGCGGCGACCTTGTCGCGATCGATGATCAGCTCGGCCTGGGGCTTGTCGATCTTCACGTCGATGAGCGGCGGAAAGGCGAACATGCCGCTCTGCATGGCCTTGAACTGAACCTGTTCTGCAAAGGCCAGGATCTGCTCCGGGTCGGCCGTGGACGCGATGATGAACTCCACGGGAAAATCGCCGCCGCCCGGCAAGGCCGCCGGGGTGACCGGGAACATCCGGATGCCCGGAATGGCGGCCAGACCGGCCTGCACCTCGGGCAGGATCTGCGCGACGGTCCGCTCGCGCTGTTCCCACGGCTTGACCACCAAACCGCCGAATCCACTGGAAGGAAAGGTAATCTGAAACGTGAACTCGGCCTCGGGCGTGCTCATGAATACATCGTTGGCCGCCGCCGCGAACTGCCTGGTCTGATCGAGGGATGCGTCGGCCGAGGCATCGAGGATGCCGAAGATGACGCCCTGGTCCTCGGAGGGAGCTAACTCCTTGGACGACATCATGAACATGGGCACGGTCAGCACGGCGATCAGGACCCAGACCAGATACACCGCCGGCCGGGAGTTGAGCGTCCCGGCCAGGAGGCGACCGTAGAAATTCTTGAGCCGGTTGAAATCGCGATAGATGCGCCCGGACAGCCCCCGCTCCTCTATGCCCGCGACGAGGATGCGCGAGGCCATGAACGGCGAGAGCGTCAAGGCCACCACCCCGGACATGGCCACGGTGCCGGCCAGCGTGAAGGCGAACTCCCGGAAGAGCGAACCCGTCAGCCCGCCCTGCAAGCCGATGGGCGCGTAGACGGCGATGAGCACCACATTCATGGCGATGATGGGCCGCACCAGCTCGCGTGCGCCGATCAGAGACGCTTCAAGGGGCGTCTTGCCCTCGCTCAGGTGCCTTGAGACATTCTCGACGATGACGATGACGTCGTCCACCAGGACGCCCACGGAGAGAACAAAAGCAAGCAAAGTCAATAGGTTGACCGTAAATCCGAAGACCTGCATGAGAAACACGCCCCCGATGAGAGAGATGGGGATGGCCACGATGGGAATGAGCACGGACCGCACCGACCCCAGAAAAAGGAAAATGATGACCACGACGATGGCCAAAGTTTCCACCAGCGTGGTGCGCACCTCTTTCAGGGCGTTGTTGATGTACTCGGTGGCGTCGTACCCGACCCGGCCCTCCATGCCCGTGGGCAGGGATTTCTGGATATCCTTCATCTCGGCCTGCACCAGCTCCAGCACTTCTATGGAATTGGCGTTGGGCAACGGCCAGACGCCGATGAATACGGCCGTCTGCCCGGTGAAGCGAACCTCGGCCCCGTAGTCCTCGGCGCCCAGGACCACGTCGGCGATATCGCCAAGACGAACCACCGCACCGTTCTGCGAACGGATGGCCAACCGGCGGAACTCCTCGGCGGAGCGCAGGTCCGTATCGGCGGTCAGGTTGATCTGGATAAGCTGACCCTTGGTCTGCCCCAGGGCCGCAAGGTAGTTGCCCGCAGCCAGGGCCTGGCGCACGGCGGCGGGGCTGACGTTCAGGGCGGCCATGCGGTCGGGCTTGAGCCAGATGCGCATGGCGAATGTACGCGCGCCCAGGATGTCGGCCCGCTGCACCCCTTCCAGGGCCGAGAGACGCGGCTGGACCACGCGCATGAGATAATCTGTGATCTGGTTCTGATCCAGATCAGGCGATGTGAAGCTCAGGTAGGCCGAGGCGAACTGGCTGTCGGCCGACTCCACGTTGATGATGGGCACCTCGGCCTCGGGCGGCAGGTCGCCCCGGACCTGGTCGACCTTGGAGCTGATCTCGGACAGCGCCTTGATGGGATCGTAGTTGAGCTTGAGGCGCACATTGATGGTCGAGAGATTTTGCGTGCTCTCGGACTGGATGTAGTCAATGCCGTCGGCCGCTGCGATGGCCCGCTCCAAAGGCGTGGTGATGAACCCGCGCACGAGTTCGGCGCTGGCCCCGACATAGGTCGTGCTGACCGAGACCATGGCGTTTTCGCTACGCGGGTATTGTCGCACAGTGAGGGTGAAAGCGGCCTGGAGTCCGGCGATGACGATGAGCAGGCTGACGACGATGGCCAGGACCGGACGGTGGATAAAGATATCTGTAAATTTCATGAAGTAGTTCCGTATCGGAGCTCTTTCCCGGCGGCCCGCATCAGGAATTTTCCGGCGTGGGAGAGATGTTGAATTCCGGGGCCAGGGAGTTGTCCACGACCACGGACTGCCCGTTGCGGTACTTGAAGACGCCGGTGCTGACCACGCTTTGACCCGGCGCAAGTCCCCTGGCCACGGCCACGAAATCTCCACGCCGCTCGCCCAGGGTCACAAACTGCTGCCTGAGCACAAGGCCTTCCGTTCCGTTCCCCTGCGCTTGCTCAACGATGAAAACCGAATCGCTGTACGCGGCATAGAGCACCGCCGTGGCCGGAATCAGGACCAGTTCCCGTTTCTCAGGCAGGACCACGTCCACATTGACGAACATGCCCGGCCGCAGGATCTCCCCGGAATTGGCCAGTTCGGCCTGCATGCGCACCGTGCGCGTGGCAGTGTCGGCCAGAGGTTCCACGGCCGAGAGCCGCCCTTCGATTGTTTGCCCCGGAAGGGCGTCGCTGGTCACGCGCACCGTGGCCCCGGGCAGAACCGCGCCGACCTGCTGCTGCGGCAGGGCGAATTCGACATGCACCCGGTCCAGGCGCTGCAAGCTGACAATGACGTCCGAATCCCCAAGATTCTGCCCCAGGTTGACCTCACGGATACCAAGGACGCCCTGAAAAGGCGCGCGGATGGTCTTTTTGGCGATGACGGCCCTGAGCGCATCCATCTGGGCCAGAATCTGACGGTGTTCGGCCAGGGCCGCGTCATATTCGGACTTGGCCGTGGAGCGCTGGGCCACCAGGGACTCGATGCGCCGCAGGTTGAGGCGGGCCAAGTTTTCCGTGGCCTCCAGAGCCCGCAGCCGGGCCGCCTCCTCGGAAATATCGAGCTGTACGAGCACATCCCCGGCCTCGACCCGGTCCCCGGACTCGAAATCGATGCGCACGACCTTGCCCGGAGTCTCGGCGGTCATGGTCACGCCTTGCACGGCGGTGACGGAACCCACGGCGGTAAAAACCGTATCCCAACTGGCGGAAGTGGAGTTCACCGTGGAAACCACGGCCGGGGGCATGGAGAAGGATTCTCCCTGGGCGATCATTGCCCTGATCTGCATGGCCTTGATTCCGACAAGGACACCGGCCACGACGGCCACAAGCAAGATGGCGATGAGTATTTTTTTGATCATGACATTCCGGGGCTTGAGTTGATGCGATCCGCCCAGTGCGGCCAATTTGGGCACTTACATTCAATCCCACTCATCGTAAAGAACCCACCCACTCAGCATCGCAATCTTCGTACAGGTTGAACGCATTTCGTTTTAAAAAAATACGAACTAATGCGTATCCAAAATCCCCGCCACAATTGACATCTCCCCAATGCCGGGGGAAGTTCTCAACGTCGGCAAAAGGATTTTCGCCATCTCGATATAAATACGACTCCCGGAGGAACCATGAAAACACTCGTCGCGATTCTCGCCCTGCTGCTTGGCGGATGCGTAGGCGTGCCGGACACAGTGCGCCCCGTCGGAAATTTCCAGCTGGAGCGTTACCTTGGCACTTGGTATGAGATCGCGCGCCTCGATCACTCCTTCGAGCGGGGTCTGAGCCGCGTGAGCGCCGAATACAGCCTGCGTGAGGATGGCGGGGTTCGGGTTGTCAATCGCGGCTACAACGCCAAGACAGGAAAATGGGAGCAAGCCGAAGGGAAGGCGTTTTTCGTTGAAGACCCGCAAACGGGATTCCTCAAGGTCTCCTTTTTCGGACCATTCTACGGCGCCTACGTGATCTTTGAACTTGATCACGAAGGCTACCGTCATGCCGTGGTCAGCGGGCCGGACACATCCTATCTCTGGATACTGGCCAGGGAAAAGCGCCTGGATGAAGCGCTAAGACGCGAACTCGTGGCCAAGGCCGCCGCACGCGGCTTCGACACGAGCGCCCTGATCTTTGTCGAACACGATTGATCCGCATTTTCCGCGTCCCGTTTGCGGGAGTTTGAGGACAAGGCCTGCAAATCCCCGCAAACCGGGGGTTGGTAAAAAATTGCTGGCCCTGCTCGGGGCAAAATGCGTATTGAGAGGGGAACGACGGCAACCGAAAATGATGAACCCGTCGGGAATCAGGAGCACGGGGCATGAACGGATCTTGTTTCGAAGAAGCGAATTTGCTGAATGTCTGCCTGGACAGCATCGACTACCAGGGCATTGTCAGACACATCAACGACGGTGTGCTCATCCTGCGTGAAGGCAACATAGTCTTCACCAACGGAGCGTTTTGCGAAATCGTCGGATCCAATCTGGAAGGGCTTCTGGGCAAGCCATTTGCCGACTTTGTCATTCCCGAAGACCAGAATCGCGTCATCCGGCACTGCGTCGACAAGCTCTACACCTCCGACCTCTCGGACCGGATCGAGTTTTCCATCTCACGGCCCGGCGAAGACGCCATCGTGGAGATGAAGCTGACCGTGGTCGATTGCGGAGGCGCACCGGCCATTCTGGCCGCCATCACGGACATCACCGAACGCCGCAAGACCCGCATCGAGCTTCAGCGCGTCAAGGACAGGCTGGAAAGCATCCTGCACGCCCTGAACGACGTGGTCGTGTCCATCTCTCCCACGGATCATTCCATCCTGGCCATCAACCCCGCCGCCGAAGCCCTCTACGGCATCCCCAGACGCGCCTTCAACGCCGGGGAAATGCAGCTCATGCATTTCGTCCATCCCGAGGACCGGGAGGCGGTGAGCAAGTACTACCGGTCCTTGGTGGACGACGAGTTCGGGGAAATGCAGTACCGTATCATCAGCAGCAACGGACGCATCAAATGGGTGCACGACGAAGGGCATCTGGTCTACTGCACCACCAGGTCCATCCGCCGCCTCGATCACGTCATCCGCGACATCACCGAGCAAAAGGAAGCCCTCGACGCCCTGACCCGCAGCGAGGAAAAATATCGCGACTTCTTTCAGAGCACCAAGGACATGGCCTACTCCGTGACTCCGGACGGCACCTTCATCGACATCAACGAGGCCGGCATCCAGATGCTGGGCTTTTCCAACCGCGAGGAGGCGCTTAGTGCCAACCTCAAGGATTTTTACGAGAATCTGTCCGAACGTGCCGACCTGCTGGCCCAGATCAACGAAGAGGGTTTTGTCACGGACAAGCACATCCGCTTCCGCCTCAAGGACGGAAGATCCATCGAGGTGGCCATCACGGCCCGGGCCAAGACCGATGAATCCGGATACCTGCTCTATTACGAGGGCATCGCGCACAACATCACCCAGGCCATGGAAGACCAGAGCAACCGGGTGCTCAGAAACGCCGCCGGGGGCATGTGCCACTATCTGAACACACACCTCATGCACATCGTCAACGCCAAGGACGGCATCCGGGAAGAGATCGAGAGCCTGGACGAAACCGCCAAGGCCCTGCCCGAAAACACCAGGGCGACATGGACAGCCGCCGCCTCTTCCCTGCACGCCTATTGCGAGGGGCTCGACCTTGCCTACCGCAAGATCACGGCCGTGACCAAGGCCTTCAACTCCGCCTTCCTGACCTACAAGGAGGAATCCTATCTGGACAAGGCAATCCTCGACATCTTCAATTCCTGCCTGGGAGACCCGCTGGAATGCAGCAGGCAAGCTCTCCCGGACAGAAAAAAGGATGCACATGAATGACGCACGCGGCTTCTCCACCCTGCCGAACCTGGTGAGCGAGGCATGCACGTCCTGAACTGGCTCGGCCTGCTGCTCCTGGCCGCCCTGGCCCTGGGCGCGGCCGGGCACGCCCTGCTGCGCAAAAGCGATTCCCGCTCGGCCCTGGGCTGGGTTGGCGTCTGTCTGACTTTTCCTCTGGCCGGCCCCATTCTGTACATCCTCTTCGGCGTGAACCGAGTCCGGCGCAGCGCGTCGCGCATGCGGAAGGAAGTCGACGCCCTGTCCGCCAACGTTCCGCCGAGCGTCCCTTCGTATCCGAGCGCGGCCATCAATCCCACGGTTTTGCACCACGCGTTCCAGCGCCTGGAACGCGTCGGGCACAACATCCTCGGCACGGAACTGGTCGGGGGCAACTGCGTCGAGCCCCTGTTCAACGGAGACGAGGCCTATCCCGTCATGCTGCGGGCCATGGAAGACGCCAGGCACAGCATCTATCTGACCACCTACATTCTCGACACCGACAACCTCGGCCTCAAATTCATCGACGCCCTGGCCCGGGCCGTACAACGTGGAGTGGACGTGCGGGTGCTCATCGACGGGGTGGGCGAGAAGTACTCATGGCCCCGGGCCTCCCGGATGCTCGCGAAGAAAGGCGTGCCAAACGCCCTCTTCATCCCGCCCCGCCTCTTCCCGCCCGACCTGCACTTCAATCTGCGCAATCACCGCAAGATCCTGGTCGTCGACGGCTGCCTTGGCTTCACGGGCGGCATGAACATAACCCAGAAGCATGTGCTTGAAGCAAAACCGCCCTGGCCGGTCAAGGATCTGCATTTCATCGTACACGGCCCAGTCGCGAACCTTTTGCAGGACTCCTTTGTCGATGACTGGTTTTTCGCAACCAAGGAACGCATCCACCCACCCGTTCTCTTCACGGAACCGACGGGTGACTGCCTGTGCCGCACCGTTGTCGACGGACCCAACCTCGGTGAAGACCACCTGAAGACGCTGCTGACCGGAATCATCTCCGCCGCGACGACGAGCATCAGGATCATGACCCCCTACTTCCTTCCCCCGCGCACGTTCCTGAGCGCCCTGATGTCGGCCCGCTACCGTGGGGTCACGGTCGAGATCCTGCTGCCGGGCCGCAACAACATCCCCTTTGTGCACTGGGCTTGCAGACACATCCTCGACGAACTGCTGCGCGCCGGAATCAGCATCGCCTTCCAGCCCGCGCCCTTCAATCACACCAAGCTCATGCTCGTGGACGGCTGCTATGTGCACCTTGGCTCGGCCAATCTGGACAGCCGCAGCCTGCGGCTCAATTTCGAACTGACCCTGGAAGTCCTGGACCAGCACCTGGCCATACAGTTGACGCGGCATTTCGACACCATCATGGCCAAGAGCCGTCCGGTGACCCGCCAGGAACTCAATGGACGCTCCCTGCCCGTGCGCCTGCGGGACGCTTTTTTCTGGCTTTTCTCACCGTACCTCTAGTCAGGTCCGCATGGGGCGGACAAACCGCTCCCGGCAAGGACCTTCCGGGGCTTATCGGATTTGACTTTGACGCGCACGCCGCGAGTACTTATGAGTCATTCATCCCAGATACAGATTCACCATCCAAGAGGAGAAACTCCGTGACCAAGGAATTCACCGTATCCGCCACCTGCCCCGAGTGCGGACATCGCACCGAGGCGCATCACACGAAAGAAGCCATGCAGGAAGCGTTCGGCAATGATGCGACCATCAAGATACTGTGCGCCCATTGTCAGGCCAGTTTCGAACAGCCCGTGGGCTTGGCCTGCGCGGAGTGGGACGAGTACTGTCATGAAATCCCCCTGCCCGCCGACGTCTAGGGCGTAAACTTCATAAACCACGGAAAAAACATGATTTTCGTCGTGACCAAATGCGCGAATTGTCCCTTGCTCAGCTATGTGGAAGGTCAGCGGGTCTGCAATGTCGGGCCCCCGAGCCAGCGTCCCATCCCTGAAGCAGACGAGCGCCCCACCTGGTGCAGAATGCGCAAGGAACAGATAATTATCCGGGATTTCAAGTAGCCTCTCCCCCGGGTCGACTTTCGTCTTTCCTGTTGAAGTGTAGTCCCCTATCTGCTAGAGAGGCCGGTAGTGTTGACTTGACGGGGAAGGATGCCGACTCTCATTGACAAAAATAGTCCTTCCCCATAGGGGGAGTCTTTGCAAACTCTTTTTCCGGAAGGAAAAATTTTGAGGAACAACATCTAAGGAGGAATTGAGCATGGCAATGATCGAATTCAAGGGTAAAAGTTTCGAGATCGACGAAGACGGTTTTCTGCTGAAGTTTGAAGACTGGGGTCCGGAATGGGCTGAATACGTCAAGGAGAGCGAAGGCATTTCCGAAATCACCGAAGCTCACCAGCAGATCCTCGACTTCCTGCAGGACTACTACAAGAAGAACGGTATTGCCCCCATGGTCCGTATTCTTTCCAAGTCCACCGGCTACAAGCTGAAGCAGATCTACGAACTTTTCCCCTCCGGCCCCGGCAAAGGCGCCTGCAAGATGGCTGGCCTGCCCAAGCCCACCGGCTGCGTTTAATTCAGCTGTTTTTCCAAAAAAAGCCCTGCTCACGCAGGGTTTTTTTTATGCTTTGGCCAGCCCGGTACGCATGGATCAGCCTTCCGTGCGTCCATAAATCCGGGCCATAAAAAGCATTCTTTCCGCCAGCTCCCTCGTGGCCATGTCAGGCCGCAATCTCCAGCCCCAGTTGCCACCCGCGACTCCCGGCATGTTCATCCGACCATCCGCGCCAAGGTTCAAATAATCCTGCATGGGAATGACGCAAAGGGCCGCCACGCTGCCGAGCGCCATGCGGATCATGACGTCGGTCGCGCTATCCGCAGACACCTGTCGCCCTGCATAATCGCAAAATCGCCTCCGCCCCTCCTCGTCCAGTTCATCCGAAAACCAGCCCCGAGTGGTGTTGTTATCATGAGTGCCGGTATAGACCGCGCTTTGCACGGGCATGTTGTGCGGAATGTAGGCGCTTTTCCCCATGTCCGGTGAAAATGCGAATTGCAGAATCTTCATGCCGGGAAATCCGAATTCGCTCATGAGCGCGACCACGTCCTCGGTGATGACGCCCAGGTCCTCGGCCAGAATACACAAGCCCGGCACCCGCTCCTTCATGGCATTGAAAAACCGCGCCCCGGGACCAGGAATCCAGAGTCCGTTTTCCGCCGTGGGCTCACAGGCCGGCACCTGCCAGAACCCGCAAAATCCCCGGAAATGATCAAGCCTGATCATGTCGAAACGCTCGCTCTCGTGTCGCAGCCGCTCGGCCCACCATGAAAAACCGTCCTTTTCCTGAAAAGCCCAGTCATAGACGGGATTGCCCCACATCTGCCCGGTTTCGGAAAAATAATCCGGGGGCGCGCCGGCGCAATAGATGGGCAGGCCTTCGCGGTCGAGCTCAAAAAGCTCCCTGTGCGCCCAGACGTCGCTGCTGTCGAGGCTGACGTAGATGGGCACATCCCCGAGCAGGGACACCCCGCGCGTGGCCGCATAATCGCGCAGATTTTCCCAGTGCAGGCTGAAAAGGTACTGAAAATAGCGTTCCCGCAAAATATCGTACCCAAGGCGCTCGCGGGCCCGCTCCAGGGCGTCAGGCTCCCGCAGACGCACACCGCGCGGCCAGCTCAGCCACGGCACCCCGTTGTGCTCACGCTTCAGGGCCGCGAACAGGCAGTAGTCGTCAAGCCAGAAATCCGCCTTGCGGCAGAAGGCGTCAAAGCCCAAGTCCGCGCGCAAGCCGGGAAATGCATTGTCAAAGGCCTGCTCCAGAATCTTTTCACGCCAGGCGGCAGCCGCCCGGTAGTCCACACGGTCCTGGGGAAAATCCGGCGGCGGCTCCACGTCCCGGGACCGGAGCACGCCCTGGCGCACCAAAAGCTCGGGGCTTATGAAAAGCGTGTTCCCGGCAAAGGCCGAGTAGCTGCTGTATGGAGAATTGCCTGCTCCGGCATTGATGGGCGCAAGAGGGAGCATCTGCCACACCTCCTGCCCGCCATCGGCCAGAAAATCGATGAATTCATGGGCGCGGGGGC
Organism: Desulfomicrobium macestii; assembly: GCF_014873765.1. Taxonomy (NCBI): domain Bacteria; kingdom Pseudomonadati; phylum Thermodesulfobacteriota; class Desulfovibrionia; order Desulfovibrionales; family Desulfomicrobiaceae; genus Desulfomicrobium; species Desulfomicrobium macestii. The sequence goes on from NZ_JADBGG010000005.1 coordinate 161,729, forward strand.
CAAAATCACCGACCCCGTGCCGATTTGGCAGGGAAGAGACATGCAGCAGCACCCCGCATCTTCGCGCAAGAGTCATGCGCCACCCTCCGCCGGTTGAAAAAAGAGCACACTCAGGGGCGGAAGGATCAGGTTCACGGAGTAGGCAAACCCGTGCACGGGAATGGGCTCGGCCCGGACCTGCCCCATGTTGCCCGCCCCGCTGCCACCGTAGGCATGGCTGTCGGAGTTCAGGATCTCGCGCCACGTGCCGCCTGTGTCCACGCCCACTGCATAGTTTTCGCGGGGCACCGGGGTAAAATTGCAGATCACCAGGACCGACCGCCCCGCCTTGTCCTTGCGGAAGAAACTCAGCACGCTCTGGTCGGAATCATGACAGTTTTCCCAGGCAAACCCCTCCGGGCTGAAATCAAGCTCGTGCAGGGCCCCGCATTCCCGGTAAACCCGGTTCAGGTCCCGGACCCAGGCGCGGATTCCATCATGAGCCGGAAAATTCAGCAAATCCCAATCCAGGGAAAGATCGTGATTCCACTCGCGCCATTGTCCGAATTCCGCGCCCATGAAGAGCAGCTTCTTGCCCGGCAACCCGTACATGTAACCGAAAAGGGCCCGCAGCCCAGCCATCTTCTGCCAGTAATCCCCGGGCATCTTCGAAAGCAGCGACTTCTTTCCATAGACCACCTCGTCGTGGGAGAGAGGCAGGACAAAGTTTTCGGCGTAGGCGTACCACAGGGCAAAGGTGAGCAGGTTGTGGTGGAATTTGCGAAAAATCGGATCAAGCTCCATGTAGGTCAGGGAATCGTTCATCCACCCCATGTTCCATTTGAGCCCGAACCCCAGCCCCCCCAAGTAGACGGGCTTTGAAACCATGGGCCAGGACGTGGATTCCTCGGCTATGGTCTGCACATCGGGAAATTCCTCGTAGATGGCCTTGTTCAGTTCCTGCAGAAGCTCAATGGCAGCGAGATTCTCGCGCCCCCCGTAGCGGTTGGGCACCCAGTCGTCATGCGGGCGCGCATAATCAAGATACAGCATGGATGCCACACCATCGACGCGCAGCCCGTCGAGGTGAAACTCGCGGATCCAGTACATGGCGTTGCAGATGAGAAATCCAGCCACCTCGTAGCGACCGTAATTGAAGATTGCGCTCTTCCATTCGGGGTGAAAACCCTGACGCGGGTCGGCGTGTTCGAACAGGGCCGTCCCGTCAAAGTTGGCCAATCCATGGACATCCGTGGGAAAATGTCCGGGGACCCAGTCCAGGATGACCCCAATCCCTTCGCGGTGCAGGACATCGACCAGGTAACGGAAATCCTGCGGGCTGCCGTAACGGCTGGAGGGCGCAAAATAGCCCGTGCTCTGGTAACCCCAGGAGCCGTAAAAAGGATGCTCCGCCACGGGCATGATCTCCACGTGGGTGAAGCCGGCATCCTTGACGTAGGCCGCCAGATCATGAGCCATTTGGCGATAGCCGAGAAAGTTCCCGTGCTCGTCGCGCCGCCAGGATCCCAGGTGCAGCTCGTAAATGGACCATGGGCTGTCAAGGGCGTTGCGTCCGGAGCGGGTTTGCATCCAATCCCCATCCTCCCAGACATAATCCAGGTCCCAGATGATGGAAGCCGTGGCTGGAGGCTCCTCGCTTAAAAGGGCAAAGGGATCGGCCCGCTCCCCTTCACCGCCAGGCCAGGAAAGATAGTATTTGTAGCGCTGCCCGTGTTTCGCCTTGGGCACGAAGCATTCCCACACTCCGGAACTGTCCGCGCGCATGGTCATGGGCGCGGCGTTGCGGTCCCAGGCATTGAAATCCCCGATGACCGAGACAAACGCGGCGTTGGGGGCCCAAACCACGAAACGTGTTCCTGCTGATTCCGGCCCCAGGGACTCTGGGTGCGCTCCGAAATGTTCGTACAGGCGGGTATGCCGCCCCTGCTTGAAGAGATAAATGTCGAGATCGCCGAGACTGTGCCTTGCGTCCATGAATAACCTCCGATGATTCTGACTATCACGATAGGGAAGAGAGAGGTCTATTGGCAAGGCCGGATGAGGATCGGACATAAAAAAAGCGCGGACAGAGCCGCGCTTAAAAAATCCCGCAAGGAAGCCTTTCTAATGATGGCCTTCCTTCATGCCTTCCTTGATGCGGTAAATCGCCGCAATGACAATGGCCGCGAGATACGTGAAAATCCCGATGACCCCGATGAAGCCCTGCACCGTACTGTGCAGCATGTTCCCAAAAAGCTCACCCAGCATGACTCCCTCCTCGTAACGTGTCCCAGAAATTCGTATGTGGAACTTTTCACAACCATATCTTGACCAAAAAAGTCAAGGAAAAACGCCCGATCCGGCCTGTGGCGACGGGCAGACGGAAATCTACAGTTCGTTGAAGAAGGTATCCCGCTCAACCGGGGTAAAACCCGTGGCCGAGATGGTCTCGACCAGCTCGGAGATGGTCATACCCGTGGGCGAATCGGCGCCCGCCGCATGACCGATCTTCTCTTCCACTATGGTGCCGTCGAAATCGTCGGCTCCGGCCCACAGCGCCATCTGCGCGGCCTTGATGCCGGAAAACGCCCAGTAGGCCTTGATGTGCGGGATATTGTCCAGAAAGAGGCGTGCCACGGAAATGGTGCGCAGGTATTCCTCGCCCGTGGGGCCGGCGGCACCGAGTTCGTTGTTGTGCGGCTGATAGGCCAGGGGAATGAAGACGATGAAGCCGGGCTTCTCGTCCTCTGCGGCGCGCAGGCGTTCCATGTGATGGATGCGGTCCTCCCAGGACTCGATGTGCCCGAAAAGCATGGTGGAATTGGTCTTCATGCCCATGTCGTGAGCAAGGCCGTGAATGTGCAGCCAGCGATCGGCGGTGACTTTTTCCGGGCACAGCCGCTCGCGCATGGCGGGGGAAAAGACCTCGGCGCCGCCGCCGGGCAGGGCATCCAGCCCCACAGCCATCATCTCGCGGAGCACCGTCGCCTCGTCCGTGCCCAAAGTGTCGGCGAAGTGAGCCACTTCCACGGCGGTGAAGGCCTTGACCACGGCCTGAGGGCGCACTTCCTTGCACAGGGCCAAAAGATCGAGGTAGTACTGATAGGGCAGATCCGGATTCAGACCGCCCGTGATGTGGATCTCGCGGATGGGCTCGTGGATGCGGTCCATGAGGCGCTTTCTGGCCTCTTCCAGCGAGTAGGTGTAGCCCCCTTCCTCCCCGGCCTTCTTAAAAAATGCGCAGAAGCGGCACTGGTTACGGCACACGTTGGTATAGTTCAGATGCTGGTTGTAGACGTAGTAGGCCTTGTCCCCGTGCCGCGCCCGGCGCTGCTTGAGGGCCGCCTCGCCCAGCTCGTGCACCGAGGCGTCGCGTGCAATTTTCAGGGCGAACTCCGGGTCGATGCGCTCTCCGGCTTTCAACGTGGCCAGCCGCTTTTTGGCGGCGCTGTCGAGTCTGCTTTCAATCATCTTCATGGTCCTTTAAAAAAAAGCGAGGCCGCACCCTTTACGGATGCAGCCTCGCGTCATGCTTGGATATCGGGCACGAAGCTGCCGTCAGGCTATTCTTCTTCGGTCCCGGCTTCGGTCTCGGCTTCGGGCTCGGAGCCGTTTTCGGCATTCTCTTCCATCTTCTGACGGATCATGTCGCCGAGGTTGCTGCCGGTCATGGAACCGCTCTGAGTGGTGCGGAATTCACCGGCGCCACCGCTGCGCTTGCGCTCGGGCTCCTGCGCCTTGAGGGAGAGACCCAGACGGCGCTCATCGGCGCTGACATGGATGACCTTGGCCTCGATGGAGTCACCTTCGTTGAAGGCTTCCTTGGGGCTCTTGATCTTCTTCTTGCTCATCTCGCTGACGTGAACCAGACCTTCGATGCCTTCCTCGACCTCAACAAACAGACCGAAGTCCGTGATGTTGGTGATGGTGCCGGTCAGCATGGTGCCCACGGGGTAGCGGTTGGGCACGTCCAGCCACGGATCGTCGGCCAGCTGCTTGATGCCCAGGGTAAACTTCTCGTTCTCCTTGTCCACGGTCAGAACCTTGGCGCGGACAACGTCGCCCACCTTGTAGAGCTCGTTGGGGTGACGGATCTTCTTGGTCCAAGACAGGTCGGACACGTGGATCAGGCCGTCGATGCCGTCCTCGATGCCGATGAACAGACCGAATTCGGTAATGTTCTTGACGCTGGCTTCAAGGATGGTGCCCTCGGGGTACTTCTCGGCCACCAGATCCCAAGGATTGGGAGCGACCTGCTTCATGCCGAGGGAGATGCGCTTGCGGTCCACGTCGACGCCAAGGATGATGACATCCACTTCGTCGCCGGGACGGACCATCTGGGAGGGGTGACGCAGCTTGCGGGTCCAGGACATCTCGGAGATGTGCACCAGGCCTTCGACTCCGGCTTCCAGCTCCACGAACGCACCATAGTCGACCAGGTTGGTGACCTTGCCGGTGAGCTTGTGGCCCTCGGGGTACTTCTCGGAGATGTTGGCCCAGGGGTCCATGACCAGCTGCTTCAGGCCCAGGGAAACCTTCTTTTCGTCCTTGTCGAAGGAAAGAACCTTCAGGGTCAGCTCGTCGCCCAGCTGGACCATTTCCTTGGGATGCTTGATGCGCTTCCAGGACATGTCGGTGATGTGCAGCAGACCGTCGAGGCCGCCGAGGTCGATGAACACACCGTATTCGGTGATGTTCTTGACCACGCCGCTGACGGACTGGCCCTCTTCGAGGGTGGTCAGCAATTCGCCGCGCTTGCGGTCGCGATCTTCTTCAAGAAGCACACGACGGGAAACAATAACGTTGCTGCGGCGGCGATTGATCTTCAGCACGCGAAATTCGAAATCCTGGTTGACCAGGGCATCCATGTCCGGAACCGGACGAAGATCTACGTGGGAGCCGGGCAGGAAAGCCTCGATCCCCTTGATTTCAACAACATAGCCGCCCTTGATGCGGCGCACGATGCGGCCGACCACGACATCGCCGGAGTCGAGCAGCTTTTCCAGTTCGTCCAGGACCTGCATGCGCTTGGCTTTTTCCCTGGACAGGACAATGGAGCCTTCACGCTCATTTTTACGGACAACATATACGTCGACTGTGTCGCCAACTTTGACGGTCACCTGGCCGTTTTCCATGAACTCATCGAGCGGAATCTGACCTTCGGACTTAAAATTGACATCCACGAGAATGTAGCTGTCATCAATCTTCACGACCTCGCCCGAAACGATCACTCCCTCTTCGATGTCACCGAAATCGGAGTTGAGATAGTTCTCGAGTTGAGACTCAAAATCCATCTCCATGTCGAAATCATTCATGGACTCTGGCGTGGTTTGAGTGTTGTTCATATGTTTACCCCCTAACAAAATAAATTTGGGCAGTCCTAGCAGAGTGAATCTACCTTGACAACCAGAATAATCTCCGGAAAAATATCCAAATCATGCATATAATACATTGAGATCAAAAATCATTTTAGCGAAAAACGCATTTCATACCCCTTTCGGCGCTTACGCCAGGGCCACCAGATCGTATGTCTTGACCTCCTCGATCACGGCCCGGACCATCTTGCCGGGCCCGACAATATCGCCGCTGACATAGGTGATCCCGTCCACCTCCGGGGCCTGAAACCAGACCCGACCTTCGTAAAGCCCGGGCCACTCCTCATGAGCCCGGTCCACCAGTACGTCAAGCTCCTGCCCCTCGAATCCGGCGAGCAGGTCCTCGCTGATTTCGGCCTGCATCTGCATGATGCGGTCCCGGCGCTCTTCCTTGACCTCGTCAGGCAGCTGCTCCGGCAGGAGCGCCGCCTCGGATCCGTCCTCGGCGTAGTAGGGGAAAACCCCCAGATGCATGAACCTCGCCTCGCGCACAAAAGACTCCAAAGCCCGAAAACGCTCCTCGGTTTCTCCGGGATAGCCGACGATGAAAGTCGTGCGCAGCGCCGCCTCGGGGAAAAATTCACGGACCTGCTCCACGACGGCCCGGGGATCGCGCTGGAAAGGGCGCCCCATGGAGGCCAGGATGTCCGGGTGGGCGTGCTGCAGCGGGATGTCGAAATAGGGTATGAAAGGCTTGCCAAGCTCGGACAGAAAGCGCAGCAGGTCGCCGTCAAGCCCGGCCGGGTACAGATACATAAGCCGCATCCATTCAAGCCCGTTCAAGGGCGCAAGCTTTTCAAGCAGGCCACGCAGTGCCTTGTGCCCCCGATCCCGGCCATAGGCGGTCACATCCTGGGCAATGAGCACCAGCTCCTTGCGGCCCTGGTCCAGACAGCGACGCGCATCGTCGAGAATCCGCGCCTCGTCCCGGCTGACCAGCGGGCCGCGGATGGAGGGGATGGTGCAGAAGCGGCAACGGTTGTCGCACCCTTCCGCGATCTTCAGATAGGCAAAGCTTGGCGGCGTGGTCAAAAGACGCGCCGCCGAAAACCCGCCAAGAGCGGACTCAAGTCCCGGCCGCACGTTTTCCCGCAGTGCGGCAAGCTCCTGCAACCGCTGGCCTAGCTCTCCCTGGCGTCCGATTTCCAAAAAAAGGTCCACTTCCGGCAACTCGCCGCGCAGATCCTGGCCGTAACGGGAGACCAGACAACCCGTGACCACGAGGCTGGGCCGGGGATCAAGGTCGGTCAGATGCTGCGCCATGTCGAGAATGACCTGAAGGGATTCGCTGACCGCGGGCTCGATGAAGCCGCAGGTGTTGATCAGCACAACGTCCGCGTCCTCGGGTTCGGCGGCGTTGACGAAGGACGAGCCGAACCCGCCCAGCATCCACTCCGTGTCCACCTGGTTCTTGGGACAGCCCAGGCTTATGGTATGTATACGCACTTGTTTCATTGTTCCTCCAATTCCAGGGCAATGTCCGGCTCGGACCAGAAATTCACGTTTTCCCTTACGATGCCAAGCCGGGCCAACGCCTCGGCATTGACCCGGCCATGCCCCCAAAGCTCGCCACCGAAACGTAAGGGCAGAAAAATTTTTGTCACCCGCCCAGCCCGACCGGCGAGCCTCTCCTCCAGGAAAAGCCTCAAGGCCAGAGAGCGCGCCATGTTGCCGAAGGCCGGATGCCAGGGGCCTGCCAGGAGGCGTTCGAGCAATCCCGGTTCTCCGGCAAGGCCCAGACGGATGACCCGCACTCCCGCCTTCCAGAAATCAAGCAACGCACGACCGGTCTCTTCCACGGCAGCCTCAAGCGGCCAGGGCGCGTATTCGCCGCGAAGGTACATGTCCGCAAGGCCCGTGCCCCGCACCACCACGCACGGATAGATGCGCACCACGTCCGGGCCCAGGGGCAGGGTCTTGCGCACGTCCTCCCGCCACAAGAGCGCATCATGTCCGGGCAGCCCCGGCAGAAGCTGGATGCCAAGCTCAAGGCCGGCCTCCCGGACCATGGCGCAGGCCCTTTCGGCCACGGCCCCGTCGTAGCCGCGCCCGCTCGCCTCCAGCACGGACGAAGAGAAGGTCTGCACGCCAAGCTCGATCATGGACACGCCGTGCTCGCGCAACCGCCCGAGGGATTCAAGGTCCACGCGATCGGGGCGCGTGGAGACGCGCAAATGAACCAGGCCACCCGGCCCCGCGAAACGCGCCGCAAGCTCCAGAAACCGTTCCTGCCAGGCAGGATCAAGGCCCGTGAACGTGCCCCCGAAAAATCCCAGCCCAAATGGCCCGCTTTCCAGGGACAGACGTTCGCTCAGCGCATCCAGGGCGTCTTCAAGCCGAAGGCCCCCAAGCCCTGTCTGGGCATGCTGATCGCAGAAAACGCAACGGCTGGGACAGCCGGCAAAAGGCAAAAAAACCGGAAGAAGCCTGAGTCTCTTTTGCGACGGTTCAGGATGGGAAAAATGATGCCTGGAAATTTTTGTCATATTTGCCAAAAAGAAAAAAAAACAAGCTGTTAGGCTTGAAAAAAAAACCTACGTTGGATATTGCACATTCAAGAATAGCCATTTCAAGCGGCAACTTACGACCATTCTTCCAAAAATCGCATTTATTTCAGGAAGATAGACATATCGTCATCCGGGAGCTTCCCGGACCAGGAGGACTGATGAGCAACAATACGCTGACGAAAGCAGAAATTGTCGACAACATTTACGAAAAGTCGGAGCGCAATCGTGCCGAGGTCAAGGCGCAGGTTGAAACCATGCTCGACATCATGAAGGAAGCGGTCAAGAAAGACCACTCCCTTCTCATCAGCGGATTCGGCAAGTTCGAAGCCTACGAAAAAGACGCGCGCAAGGGCCGCAACCCCCAGACCAGCGAATCCATAATCCTGTCCGAGCGCAAGGTTGTGGTCTTCCGCATTTCGCGTAAGCTGCGAGCCGAGCTCAATCCGCAATAATAAAGCACCCCGGGCTTTCTTTGGTCAAACGCAGCCGCATCGACTCCGCTTCGCCAAGGCTGGAGAAAGCCCCGACCTGCACCCGCCAGAACGTAGTGCCGTGCAACTCGCCTTTCGCGATCCTGGTGCCCGCAAAGCCCCGGGAAACAAGACGCGATCTGAGTCTGCGCGCATTTTCCTCGACCACGAACGCCCCATACTGCACATAGAAAGGTCCCACATACTGAATGCGCTGTCCGGCAATGGTCTGCAAACTGACCCGCGCCGTGCCCGGGCCGACAACTCCCAGAACGCTCGCCGCCGCATATGACAGATCGATGATGCGATTGCCCACGAACGGGCCGCGGTCGTTAACCCGCACCTCGGTCGTGCGCCCGTTGTCCAGATTCCTGACCACCAGACGCGTGTGCATGGGCAGGATGCGATGCGCGGCCGTCATCTGATACATATCATAGCGCTCGCCGTTGGCCGTCTTCTTGCCGTGAAAATCCGAACCATACCAGGAGGCGACCCCCGTTTCGGAGTACCCTTCGGCGGAACCCAGCGGATAATAGGTCTGCCCGAGCACGGTGTAGGGCTTGTATGTTCCTCCCTTGCCGGCAGGCGCGGGAGGGGTCTTCTTCGATGGGGCCGGAGGAATGCTGATTCCGGGAACATACTTCGAGCCGCATCCGCTCAGACCCGCGCACAAAAGCGCGATGGCCAGCAACGCGGCCAGCCATCCGCAACCACCACGTCCCCGGAACATGTCCGGGATCATGCAGCGTTCATCCTTACCACAAGGGTTATGTCCTCGCACGCTCCAGCCAGAATCTCGCGCACCTCGGAGGGACTCGCGGACGATCCGTTCCACTCGCAATCGCATTCTTGCAGATCGATCTGCTGATCGTCCACGTATTGCAACACAGCCTGCGGGGAGACGACAACCCCGCGCTTCAGGACCGGCTTGAAGCAATCCAGCGCCACGAAATTGAACATCTTGACCACGGCCACTCCGCCCTTGCTTTTCTCATCGTCGTGCCGGCTGACCAGGTCGGGGCGAAAGGCCCGGATGGGACTTGACCGGCGCAGGGCGATGCCGCACAGGCCCGGCATGGTCCCGCTCATGCCCAATTCGTCGCCGTCGCCGACAAGCTCCTCGCGCCATTCGTCAACGGGCGCGTTGTTGAGAAAGAGCCCCGGTACGCTGTTGGTCGCATAGTCCAACTCCATACCAAGAATTTCGGTCATGAAATCACGAACGCTGACCGCCTGTTCCAAAAAGATGCCCACCCCGCGTCTGAGCAGGCCGTGCCAGATTTTGGCGGAAGTTTCCGGGATGGTCAGAACCAATTGATTTGACGCCGCACAAGTTATGCCTTCCATGACATAAACCCCCTTTTTTCTTGACTTTCCATGAAGACTGTCTGCTAACATGCACCTAAAAGCAAGTTCAACACGCGCAACCGCGCTCAACCTTCAAGGAGTCTTCATGAAAATCCTACGCATCAATACCAGAACCAAAAGCTTCAAGTTTGAAGAACTCGGCGAGCTGGCCGGTCTTGGAGGTCGTGCCCTGACCTCAAGAGTGGTCAATAAGGAAGTCCCGGCAAACTGTCACCCGCTTTCCGCCGAAAACAAGCTGATTTTCGCGGCCGGCGTGCTTGCCCCGACCAATGCAGCCAACTCCGGCCGCATTTCCGTCGGCGCCAAGTCGCCCCTGACCGGCGGCATCAAGGAGAGCAACTCCGGCGGACAGTTCGCGCACACCCTGCCCAAGCTCGATCTTCTGGCCGTCATCCTCGAAGACAAGCCCGAGGCCGGTTCCCCCATGCAGGAGATCTTCATCTCCGCCGACAAGGTCGTGTTCAAGGATTCTGCAGTGACCGGCATGCGCAACTACGCCGCCCAGGAAAAACTCCTGGCCGCTTACGGCGACAAGGCCGTTACCGCCCTGATCGGACCCGCCGGCGAGCAGTGCCTGTGCGCCTCCACCATCCAGTTCTCCGATCCCGAAGGACTGCCCTCCCGTTCCGCCGGTCGTGGCGGCCTGGGCGCGGTCATGGGTTCCAAGGGCGTCAAGGCCATCATCCTTGACGGCGACGCCAACGCCAAGACCGTCTATGGCAACGAGGAACTGTTCAAGGAAGCCCGCAAGGAATGGGTCGACGTGCTGCGCAATCATCCCGTTACCAGCCAGGGCCTGCCCGGATTCGGCACCGCCGTTCT